>CATJJD010000124.1 GCA_949740385.1 uncultured Lachnospiraceae bacterium | reverse complement strand
GAATGTGGCTCCGGTGAACATGAACTAGCTTCTGGAACAGTTTTTGAAGCGGCTGCAGCCCATTGCGGACCGGCAGCAGGTGGAGCTTGTGCTGGAGAGCTTTCGGCCGGTGACGGCGGAGGTGGACGAGGTGAAGATCACCCTTGCCATAACGAACCTGGTGGAAAATGCCGTCAAGTACAACCGGACCGACGGCGAGGGCTGGGTGCGGGTGTCGCTGAATGCGGATCACCAGTATCTGTATCTGAAGGTGGAGGATTCGGGTATCGGCATTCCGGAGGATTCGCTGGATCTGATTTACGAGCGGTTTTACCGCGTGGACAAGTCCCACTCCCGGGAGATCGGAGGAACGGGGCTTGGGCTTGCCATTACGAGAAATTCCATTCTGATGCACAGAGGGGCCATAAAAGCCCGCTCGGTGGTGGGGGAGGGAACGACCTTTGACGTGCGCATTCCTCTGACCTATATTGCATAGCAGGCAGGAGAAATTATGAAAAAGAAAGAATATGCAGTCTTTGCAATGGCTGCCTGCCTTATTGCATCCGTCTCGTGCGGCAGCGGCGGGCAGGAGAATGAAAATGTAGTGTATTACGTGAACAGTGACGGGACGAAGCTCGTCCCGCAGGAGATTGAGCTTGACACCGAGGGGGATGAGAGAATCGGCGAGCTGCTCTGTGCCCTTTCCACACAGCCCAATGATGCCTCCATGCGCCAGACCATTCCGGATAATGTGAAGGTGCTTGGGATTTCTACCTCGGCCTATCAGATTACGGTGGATTTCAGTGAAGAGTACTATCAGATGGGGCAGATCGACGAGATTCTGACGAGAGCCGCCATCGCAAAGACGCTCTTTCAGGTGGAGGGTTACCCTTACGTGGCGTTTACGGTGGAGTCCGAGCCCCTTGTCAACAAAGAGGGGATTATGGTAGGCAGCATGAACACGGACACTTTTGTGGAAAATCCGGGCGGGCAGATTAACGCCAGCCAGCAGACAACATTAAATCTCTACTTTGCAGGCATGGACGGCACGTCCCTGGTTCAGGAGACCCGGGTGGTGCATTACAGCTCCAATATTTCTCTGGAGAAGCTGGTGATGGAGCAGCTCATCGAGGGGCCAAAAAGGAGCGGCGCGCAGGGGACGATTCCCTCCGGCACAAAGCTGATTAATGTGTCTGTGGTGGACGGAATCTGCTATGTCAGCCTGGACGAGACTTTTTTGAATCAGAATCAGGAGATCAGCGAGCAGGTGGTGCTGTTTTCCATTGTGGATTCCCTGACGGAGCTGGACAATGTGGGAAAGGTGCAGATTTCCATCAACGGGGATACCAGCGGCAAATGCCGTTTTACCTACGATCTGGCGACGATGTACGAGGCGGAATAAAGCATTGTGCAGGAGCTTGAGGAACCAAAGACAGAGTCAACCGAATGACAGACAGGAGTACAGTTGAAAAAGAGACCGCTTTTACTGCTTCTTTGCATGTTTCTGGCGGGGATTCTCTTTGTGTATGCAGGCTTTTGGCCCGCGCTTCTTCCCGTGCTGCCAGGCGCATATGCCGCCTGGCGGTGGCAGAGTGAACGGGTCATGAGATTTTTCATGCCGCTTTTGTGCATCGGGCTGGCTGCGGCGGGAGCGCTGCGGACCGAGAGCGAGCTGCGCTTTCGCGAGGGCTATATGCAAAAGCTTGCAGAGGGAGAGGACGTCCGCCTTGTGGGGGAGGTTTACAGCATCGAGGTGAAGCCCCGGTGTGTTTATTATTATCTGACCGACTGCGTCATGGATCGGTCAAACGGGTATGTGCGCTGCAACGATGTGCTGGCATATGCGTCAGCCGATGATTATTCCATCGGACAAATCCTTATTGTGAGAGGAACAATTTCATTATTTGACCCGGCGGCCAACGAGGGGAGCTTCGACGCCAGGGACTACTACCAGAGCAGGAAAATTGACTTTGGTGTCCGGGTGAC
The DNA here is from genome assembly GCA_949740385.1 of uncultured Lachnospiraceae bacterium. Classification (GTDB taxonomy): domain Bacteria; phylum Bacillota; class Clostridia; order Lachnospirales; family Lachnospiraceae; genus Roseburia. The sequence continues at coordinate 435 of CATJJD010000124.1, read as the reverse complement.
GGAGGCTTCGCGGGCAGGCGGGAAGGAAAAGGGCTGCAAGGCGTTTCTTGCGCGGCTTCGCGGGAGACTTATGGACAGTCTGCTTCGGTGCGGGGCGAAGGACGGCATTCTTTCGGCGATGCTTCTGGGGGAGAAGACCGGGCTGGACGCAGAGGTGAAGAGTCTGTATCAGAAGGCGGGGATCAGCCATATTCTGGCAATTTCCGGGCTGCATGTGTCGCTGATCGGCGCGGGACTCTACCGGCTTTTGCGCCGCCTGCAGTTTCGGTATGTGACCGCCGCAGCGGCGACCGGCTTTCTTATGGTATCCTATGCGGTGATGACCGGGGGCAGCGTGTCTGCCAGGCGGGCCGTTTTTATGCTGCTGGTAAGCCTTTTGGCCGATGTTCTCGGGCGGGCGTACGATATGCTAAGCGCCCTGGCGCTCTCCTGCAT
>CATJJD010000123.1 GCA_949740385.1 uncultured Lachnospiraceae bacterium | reverse complement strand
TTTCTATCTTCTATTCAATGCCCACTCCGTCATCTTTTTAATTCCGGAATGCAAATCAGTCTCCGGAATCCATCCCAGATTTTCTCTGATCCGATCATAACTGCAATAAACCCCAAACTGATCTCCAGGTGTACTTCCTTTATACTCAACCGAAATTTCAAACGGCAATGACATGCGGATCTGTTCAATCAGTTCTTCTACTGTCGTTTTCTTATTGGTTGCGATCGAATAAATCTGAAATTTTTCTTTCTCACACCCATTCGCTGCCAATATACAAGCTCTCACAACATCATCAATGTATACAAAATCCCGAAAACGATCCTTGCTCCCCATGACATGAATATGTCTCCCGGAAATTGCCTGGGACATAAAAATACTGACCATCCCCTGACGCAAATTCTCCATGTTCTGCCCAGGTCCATAAATATTGCAGAACCTGAGTGAGGTACATTTCACTTCGAACTGCCCGGCATACAGACGCATATAATTTTCGCTTGCCAGCTTGCCGATTCCATAAAAAGTCTTAGGCTTAACCTGATCCGTCTCCTTTATCGGGCACTCATTCTCATCTCCATATACCGCCATGGAACTCGCATACACAAAGCTTCTGCAGTGATGTTTTACTGCATAATCCAATAACAGCAGGGTAGATTTAATGTTGGAATCCATATCATAAACCGGATCATCATAGCTAGTGATACCGCCGCTTTGCCCCGCAATATGATAGATGTCCTCAATTTCGTACTGCTCCAGCTCTGCTATCACATGTTCATCAAAAGTGTTTCCCCGGATGAAAATGACATTCTCCGGTATATGTTCTTTTATACCTGTCGAAAGATTATCAATAGTTATAACCCGACGCCCTTTCATCATTAACTTTTTGGCTATTTCCGCACCTATAAATCCTGCCGCACCTGTAACCAAATCCGTTTTCATAAAATCTGTTCTCCTTATGCCCATTCTGTATTACCGGAAACATTTCAAAACAAAGAATCAAAATCTACTCTCACGACCTCTTCCAGTTCTCCTCCTCTTGTTGCATTTCTCAGGACTCTTCCCATGTATTCCATTTCCGCTGCAGCATATCCCAGACATTTTCTTGCCTCCGGCGTATTACTGGTTCCTAAATTTTCTTTCGTATCGGGCGACCTGTAAAAATGGACTCCCTCGTCCTGATAACGAATACCAGCGGTCATATCAACTCCCAGCAAATATATCTCTTCAAATCCCATATAGAGTGCAATCTGTACCGCATCGTATACAACGGTATTTCCAATATATACTCCTTTGTAAATATCATGAGAAAGCTGCGGCTCCCCCTTATAATGCACCCCACCGAACTCATAAGTGTCTGCATCATTCCACCTTCCATCCGTTTTGTAAAAATGACGGATAAACTTCGTTCCTGGCAGCGTCAAAATTTTTTCATAATCATGCTGAATAATCGTATAGTCTACTGCCACATAGTAATCCGGCCGCCATTCTGTAAACTCATATGCCAGATAAACACGATTAACCCCAAAGCAGATTTCCCCGTGTCGATGCAGACAATCCAGATCGGCATAAGTCAGGCTCGGTCCGTTACCGATAATAAAACATCTTTTTCCCT
>CATJJD010000122.1 GCA_949740385.1 uncultured Lachnospiraceae bacterium | reverse complement strand
CTCTAAAAATGCTGTATTTCCAAGGCGTTTCGCCTGTTTTGTGTTCCAGCCTTATGTATTTTCCCTTGTATTTGCCCTTACGAGCCGAAACAAGGGAAAGTTTTTAGTCTTCGCCGACTACCTTATCCAGCAGCCTTGCGGAAGTACGCTTCGCTTCCCTTGTAGCGTGAGCGTAGATGTTCATTGTGGTACTGACATCGGCGTGTCCGAGAAGCTCCTGCACATCCTTCGGCGCTGCCCCGTTTGAGAGCAGATTGCTCGTGAATGTGTGGCGAAGCTGGTGGAAATGAAAGCCCTCCAAGCCCTCGATCTTTTTGCTTGCCGTCCTGCACATAATCCCTAGCGTACTCGGCGCTCATACGCTCCGTCTGGTCTAAGGCAGACAAAGGATATTTCCTTGTAGCCCTTTGGTGGTTCTTCTGTCCTCGGCAGGCTGTAAACCTCATAGTAAGTACGGTCTTTTTCCTTCACCTCGTTGTAGTAGTTGAGGTGGTAAAGCTCGCCATACTGGAAGCTGAAAGAACAGCTTTCCGAAGCAAAGGGCATTTTCAAAGGCAAGGAGCGCAAGGCTCTTACAGAGCAGATACAGCAGACGGAGCAGGAAATTGACCGCAGGCTGGATAAGCTCCCCGATATTCTCAGAGGGGACGGTTATCCCGATGTACAGGCATTCATGGCAATCTATCGGGAAGCCGAAGCCATTGTGGAGCAATACAACCGTGACCTTGCCGAGTGGGAGCATCAGGTGAAACAAAAGAGCAGACCGCCAAGACCGCCTGAAAGGGAGAGCGTCCGAAACAGGCTCAGGCAGTTGCAGGAACAAGGCAGACAGCAGAAGCCACGCAAGAAATCCTTTGACAGAGACAGCCGATAGGCAAAGAAAAACCGCCGCTATGGTTTTAACCATACACGGCGGCATACATATAGAGATTAGGTTTCCTGTTTCTTTATAACGGTTATTTTCAAGTTTTCCGCTTCTATCAGCGTTTCCTGTTTGCATTTCGGGCAATAGAGTGGATAGTTTTTCAAGACAGTATCTTCTCTCAGTCTGTCACGAGTTTTATTGCCGCAGATGGGGCATAATATCCATTCAGTCATTTCTATACTTTTTCCTCAGTTTTCGCAGTTTTAAGCCACAATAAATAAGCAGATAAAGATATAGCAGAGTCATAACGGCAAAAAATACAGTGAACACGGTTGCAAGAGGGTCACTGGTCTCTATGCTTCTGAAGAAATTCGGAAGCACACAGCAAAGAAAGATTATCAAAATTGGTAACAAGCGAGTTTTTACCACATGGTTAATCATGTCAATCCTTGATTCGTTGTCAGAGAAAATTTCGCCATCCTGTTCGGTATCCGTCTCTGATGACGGTTTGCGAAAATACAGCCACCCAACACATCGACCAATATATTCCCAACCATAATCCCTAAAAATCTGAAAATAGTTACTGGTCTCTGCATTGTTTTTATAATCAAGTCGGTATGCCACATCCTCTGGCGTACATTTCTCGAAAATATAGAAGCATGGCGGAATCATTCTTGATAGTTTCCAGCCGTTTTTATGCTGATTGTGCAGCCAAACTTCCTCCTCCTCATAATCCGCAATGGTAAAAAAGCGTATTACAGTTTTTCTGTTATTCATTTATCTCCACTCCTTTGCTGTTTTTATATAAACGCTCTATACGATTAACTTCAATATCCAAGATTTCTCTTCCAAGTTCAGTAATTCGATAAAGCTTTCTTTTTTCTTCTTCTCTCTCAAAAGCAATCAGCCCATCTTTTTCCATTTTAGAGAGTGTTCCATACATCGTTCCTGCACTAATAATTAACTCTCCACCTGTCATTTGCTTGACCCGTTGGCTGATTCCGTAACCATGCTGCGGTTGCTGGAGACAGAATAAAATATAAAAGCCGCTTTCCGTCATAGGTACATAAATCCGTTTGATTTTACTGTTCATAGACGCCCTCACTATCTCACCTCGATATATCGAGGTTCTATTTATAGTATATCGAGTCTCGATGTAGTTGTCAAGAGCTTTCCCAAAAAAGCAGCAGAGATTTTATTCCCTGCCACCTTTGCCTGCTTATGCGTAAATGATTTCTCTATTCACAATTTCCATCGCACACGCCCTTATGTTATTCATTCTTCCTGTCCATTCTAAGGCGTTTTCCGCCTTTAGCTGTTCCGTGATACCCTGTGCCTGTTTCATTTGCTCTATGAGCCGTTTAAAACGTTCCTGCGCCTGCCTGTCTATCTCCGCAAGATAAGTATTGAGCTTGCCGCTGGTCAAAAGCGTTGTGTAGGTTGCTTTTCTATACTCTTTCAGAAAGTGTTTGTGCCGCTGCCCCCATATCCCAATAGGCTTTTCTTCTTCAGGTGGTAAGGTAAGACACGGCAAATAGTATTCGCCTTGCAGTTCATACCAAAGACCGTTGTTTTCGTCATAAATGTACTTGTCCATCTTGAAATCCTCCAGTATAATATATTCGCACATATATCACAGTTTCCCGATTGCCACTCGCTGTTATATCTTGTTATCAGATTTTTCTTCCCTTATTTTTGCCCTTATGAGGTAGCGAGGGAAGCATAAACGCAAGTGAAATCGTATAAAGGGATAAGGCGGACACATTGCGATAAATCCTTTATTTTCAAGCGTTTTGGAGGATTTTATTAACGCCCTATGAGGGACAGTAACCACTTATGAAATCGTGGTTTTCAAATCTAATTTGTCAGGAAGTCACATATATGGTGCGCATATTCATCTCTTTCAGGCCGGCATGACCTTCTTTTCGGAACGGCATCTGTGTGGATGACAATACCCTTTCCGTCTGTGAGAAATCCTGTATAAAGAACAGCTGCGCCTGTATCAAAGACAGAGGAGAGAAAAGACAGCGGCAATAAGGGGTGATTTTTGGGGGAGGATATGATATAATAAGGTTTACGGGTTTTGTTGGAAACAGTGTTTGTTTTCAGAAAATAAGAAGGCGGACGGAGGATGAGCCGGAAACCGGAGAGGATGTGAATACAGGATGAGCAAAGCAATGACGAAGGAAGCGGATCTGGGAAATGATAAAATCGGCGGGCTTTTGTTTAAGCTGGCGCTGCCTGCGATTCTGGCGCAGGTGATCAATCTTTTGTACAACTTGGTGGACCGCATGTACATCGGCCATATTGAGGAGGTGGGGCCGGCGGCCCTCACGGGGGTGGGCGTTACCATGCCCGTTATTATGTGTGTCTCGGCGTTTGCCGCGCTGGTGAGCATGGGCGGAGCACCCCGGGCTTCGATTATGATGGGGAAGGGAAAGAAGGAGGAGGCGGAGCGCATTCTCGGCAACTGTACGACGATGCTGATTATCACCGCCGTCGTTCTCACGGCTGTGATTCAGCTGTTCGGGCAGGATATTCTGCTGGTGTTTGGGGCCAGCGGCAACACCATCGAGTATGCCTGGGCGTATGTGCAGATTTACTCCGTCGGGACGATCTTTGTGCAGCTTGCGCTGGGGCTGAACGCGTTTATCAACGCGCAGGGCTTTGCGGCGACGGGGATGCTGACGGTCGTAATCGGTGCGGTGTGCAACATTGTGCTGGACCCGATTTTTATCTTTGTGTTCCGTATGGGAGTGCGTGGGGCTGCCCTTGCGACGATTCTGTCCCAGTGCGTTTCCTGCGTGTGGATTGTGCGCTTCCTGTTCGGAAAAAAGACGACGCTGCGCCTGCAGCCGAAAAATATGAAGCTCAGGGCGTCGGTGATCGGTCCGTGTGTTGCGCTGGGCATTGCGCCGTTTATCATGCAGTTTACGGAGAGTATTCTGAACATCTGCTTCAACACCAGCCTGCTCAAATACGGCGGCGATACGGCGGTGGGGGCCATGACGATTCTCGCCTCGGTTATGCAGATGTCGATGCTGCCGATTCAGGGGCTGACCCAGGGGGCGCAGCCCATTGTGGGCTTTAATTACGGAGCGGAGAAGCTGGACCGGGTGAAGGCGGCGTTTCGCCTGCTGCTGGTGTGCTGTGTCAGCTTTACGACGCTGATCTGGGCCGTCTCCATGTTTGCCCCGAAGCTTCTGATCTGCATTTTTACGCCGGATCCGACGCTGATTGCGTTCAGTACCTGGGCGATTCGGATTTACATGGCACTGTCGCTGATCTTCGGCATTCAGATTTCGTGCCAGCAGACGTTCATCGCTCTGGGCAATGCGAAGACGTCGGTGTTTCTTGCGATGCTGCGGAAGGTGATACTGCTCATTCCGCTTATCTATATACTGCCGCTCTTTTTTGAGGATAAGGTGTCTGCCGTATTTCTGGCGGAGCCGGTGGCGGACTTTATTGCGGTCGCGACGACGGGGACGCTGTTTTACCGGCAGTATCGGAAGCTGTAGGAATATGAAAAGTAAGAGACCACATTTTCGAAATGAAAATGTGGTCTCTTTTTTGTGGGGACCGGCAGATAATCGGATTCTATTCCGCCATACAGATGGCAATTTTTTCCCAGGCGCATATAATTTATTGTGAAAAAAGTGTCGTTTCATATCAGAAAGAAACGAGGTGAGTATATGATAAATCTTTTTAATATGAACCGGAGATTTCCCGCGCAGAACCGTTCGTTTGCGGGCGGCGGACAGAATGGGGTTCCGGCACAGAACAGGGGGATGCCGGGGAATCCGGCGACAACCGGGGAATGTGCGAAAGCGGACATCCGGGAGCATGGGGGAACGGAGTGCCGGGCGGGATGTCCGGGGACAGCCGGGGAAAACATGCCGCCGAAGGATGGATGTGTGCCGTGCCGGGCGGGATGTCCGGAGCCTGCGGGAGGAGAGGCAGGTTGTTTGGAGAGGGCGTACTGTGCGCCGGGGCGTGAGAGGTGTTTGGAGTCTGCGGGGGAGCAGGAGGGATGCGGAGCATGGGGGGAGGGAGGCGTTCCGTGCTGCTCTAAGACCTCGTGCTGCGAGCTATGCCGTCCGTGCTGTCAGGGGCCGCAGGGGGAAACCGGCCCGCAGGGGCCAAGAGGCCCGCAGGGGCCGCAGGGATGTCAGGGGGAGCGGGGGGCGGAAGGTCCCCAGGGCGTCACCGGTCCCCAGGGGCCGCAGGGGGCGGTCGGTCCCCAGGGCCCGCAGGGAGAGCCGGGGCCAAGAGGCCCGCAGGGGCCGCCCGGATATCCGCAGAACAGCATTTTTGCAGTATTTTCGGGAAAGGATCTGATGATGCCGGAAAGGGGAAGCCTTCCGCTCATAACGGAGACCGGGGACATAACCGGGAATATTTCCGGCTGCAGCAGCTGCTCGGTGGAGCTGACTGCCGGCTACTATATTATCAGCTACTATGTGTCCGCCGTGACGAAAAAGCGCGGGTTTATAAAGCTTACTCCGGTATTCAATGACTGCAGGCAGCCGCTGTATGCCTCATATGCGGAGGCGGCAAAGAAGCAGAGGCTGGAATTATCGCGGTATTTTGTGATCGGGATACCGGAGGACACAAGGCTGTTTTTTGCATGGAACGCCTCTGAGGGGGACTCCAGAATCAATATGAATCTGAGTATTGTAAAACTCTGCAGGCAATAGCCGAAAATGGAGGGAGAGGGCATGGCGACCGTAAGTCTTTGTATGATTGTGAAAAATGAGGAGACGTATCTTATGCGCTGTCTCGACAGTGTGGCGGATCTTGTGGATGAAATCGTAATTGTAGATACCGGGTCGGCGGACCGGACGATGGAGATCGCATCCGGGTACACAGACAAAGTTTACTCCTGCCCCTGGAAGGACGACTTTTCTGATGCCAGAAACGAGTCGTTTTCCAGAGCGGCCATGGAATACTGCATGTGGCTGGACGCCGATGATGTTCTGGAGGCGTCGGAGAGGGAAAAATTTCTGGAGCTAAAACAGTCTCTGCCGCCTGATGCGGATATGGTAATGATGAAGTACCATACGTCTTTTGACGAGGCGGGCAACCCGTCTTTTTCTTATTACAGGGAGCGGTGGATCAGAAACTGCGCCGACTATCGCTGGACGGGGGCGGTTCACGAAGTGATTCCGCCGTCCGGCCGGGTCGTGTACTCCGATATAGCCGTCTCCCACAAAAAGACGGGGGTGGGCGATCCGGACCGGAATCTGCGGTTATACCAGAAGGCGCTTGCGGCGGGAGAAACGCTGGAGCCGCGGCATCAGTACTATTACGGGCGGGAGTTGTACTACCACGGGCGGTATGAGGAGGCCGTTTCCGTTCTGGAAGCATTTCTGCTTGAGAAGGAAGGGTGGGTCGAAAATAAAATAGAGGCATGTTCGGTGTGTGCGGACTGCTATCTGCGGCTGGGACAGGATCAGGCGGCTCTGAATACGCTTTTGCGCAGCATGGGCTTTGATCTGCCGCGGGCGGAGCTTTGCTGTGAGCTTGGAAAATATTTTCTGGAGCGGGGGGATTACCGCATTGCTGTGTACTGGTATGAGACGGCGTTAAATACACCGAAAAACGAGCGCAGGGAGGGATTTATTTTGCCGGACTGCTATGATTATGTGCCGTTTTTGCAGCTGTGCGTTTGCTATGACCGGCTGGGAGACCGGGAAAAAGCAGAGGCGTACAATGAGAAAGCCGGAAGCTGCAAGCCCTATTCCCGGTCGTATCAGTACAACAAAAAATATTTTGAGGAGCTGTAGTGCGAAGTACTTTTCGACAAAATGTAACAATTTTTGCGGCGGAGTCATTAATTATCTGTGGAGAGGTGCGACAGTGTGCCTTTTTGCGAATGTTTTTTGAAAGGAGTTTTAGTGTGAAAGAAATTAGAGGACAGCCAATAAATGGCGCACTGAAACAAGCTATCACAAAATAGCTTTCAGAAAGAGAATGTATGTTTGCTTACAGGAATTTAAGAAACTAATTGCGATTCGGAAAGAATCCCTTCACGTAATAAAAGTTTCTTAGCCTGTCTGATCGCCTTAGCCTTTTGTTTTTCAACAAGGGCT
>CATJJD010000121.1 GCA_949740385.1 uncultured Lachnospiraceae bacterium | reverse complement strand
TGGATACAGTATCGAAACACTTACAACAATATTAAATTTTAAGGAGGCTATGTTATGAGTCAGAATAACTCGAATGATAAGGCGGCTATGCTCGCCATGATCGAAAAAATCAATGAGGTGTCAGGTTTCGATCCTACGCCGTTTGCCGTTGACTATACGGATCTGTCTACGGGAGAAGTGCGCAAGCGTCTCCCTGTCATGATGCAGATGGCATGGTTCCGCATGAAATATCCGGAAGGGAAAATAGCGGTTCAGGTCACGCCGGCAAAGGACTGTTTTGTGGCTACTGCAAGGGTGTATCCCAAGTATAGCGATCCGGTGGAGGCGTATCTTGCGGAAGCAACAGCATCCAGAGGTTATCTGAAAGACAAACCTTCGGTGTCGCCAAGAGAGTGGGCACAGACAGCTGCAGTCGGGATTGCGCTCCGTAATGCTGGCTTTGGCTTGCAGTTTGCCATGGCAGGTGAAGATTTTGAGGAAAATGCACCTAATGAACTGGGTATGCCGGGAAATGAAGCGGCAGACAAGATGCCGCAGACCCCTATATCTGATCAGAGCCAGCAGCTGCAGCAGGAAGAAGATGCATACACGGCACTGCCTGTGGCTCCAAAAGAATTGACGCAGGAGGAAAAACTGCAGCAGGCAATGGCAAAGCCCTGCCCGATTACAAAATTCAGCGGGAAAACGTTGGGAGAGGTATTGCCTTTGGATCCCGGCGCAATCACATGGGTTGCCAACAAGTTTAAGGGCGATGAAGAGCTGAGTGAGGCGGCACGGTTTATCTGCGAATATGCAGCACAACAGGCCACTGCATAACCCAATACCACAATATGGGGATGGCTTCTCGCCATCCCCGGAAAGGAGGCTGTATGGAGATATTTCACATGTGGGATATCGTTTCACTGCTTGGATTGCCTATGCCGAAATCAGGCAAAAGCTCATATTATGTACAATGCCCGTGTTGTGATGAAAGCCCGAAGAAAAAGCATTTGAATATCAACCTGAAAAAAGAAGTGTTTCGCTGTCCGAGATGTGGAATATCTGGCGGTATCTTTGATTTATATGCACTTTATACGGGGATTCCAAGGGATAAAGTCAGGAGGGAGCTGGTTGAAAGGCTTGGCCCGCCTGAGATTGTTACACGGCAGAAAAAGAAAATCATTACACAGCAGAAAGAGGAATGCCAGCTTGCCAGTATTGAATTACGAAACAATGCCTATACGGCGTTGCTTTCAAAGCTGTCCTTAGCGGCAGATCATAGAGAGAATCTCCTTAAAAGAGGGCTTACAGAAGCTGATATTGGACGTCTGGGTTATCGGACAACGCCAGTAGTTGGAATGTCGGCGATTGCAAGGCAGCTGCAGTCAGAGGGAATATGCCCTGCCGGTGTTCCAGGATTTTATAGAGATAAG
>CATJJD010000120.1 GCA_949740385.1 uncultured Lachnospiraceae bacterium | reverse complement strand
CACCCAAGCAGGAAATCTGAAAAGGGATCCTGCTCTTTTTTTGCCCGGAATCCGGGAGAAAGGAGGGCGCACCCTTGCCATGCCGCACTGTAAAATCACCATCAGTAAGCGGAGCAACAATGTATGCGTCCCTGCGCAGGAACAGCTGCAGGAGCCGGGAGCGTTCGCGCCCGTCCTCTACGGCCGTGTTCGCAAAATAAATGTCCTCCCGGCCGCAGACCGGCACAAAACCGGCGGGCCCTCCATGCACCGTTTCACAGGCGTGAACGTCCGCCCGCTTCCCGGCGCGTCATTCTCCGTGATAGACACAACCGCAATCTGCGGGACGTCGGAAAACTCTGTCCCCTTCGGCGCATACGCGGCTGTGAGCGCCGACGCGTGGAACCCGTTTTTCAGTCAGGCCGGTTCCGTCTCCTCCGTCTGTAAAAACACGTCCCCGTCCACCGACCACAGCCGCTCAAAAGGAACCGCCGTCCCGTCGGCAAACAAAAGCCGCTCACCCTGGATATCGATCTTTTTCAGCCGTCCCCGGACGGTCACGTATGCTCCGCCGCTCTTTCTCTCATCCGGCTTGTAATAGGCAGCTTCTATTTCCGGAGCCTCCCGCTCCCGCTCCTTCAGGCAGAGAAGCTTCCGGTTCAGAAGCTCCTTCTGGTCCTCGCACTGCTCCGCAAAGGGGTCGGTGATGCGCTCCGTCTCCCGCACCGCCTCCCCGTGGCCGGTGAGCGCCGCAAAGGGGGAAAACTGCGCCGCCCGCTCCTCCCCGGACATCCTGGGATGCCGCGCAGATACGTGGTGCGGCAGATCAATAATGTCGTCGTAGCGGTATCCGCTCTCACCTTTCATGCTCTGTGCCCTCCGATCTGACTGTTACGCTCCCGGGCTGTGGCTCCCTCCTGCAGGCTGTTGCCCTTTAACATGGCGTTCTTGCCGTACTTCTTCTTCACGGCCAGCATTGCCTCCTGCAGCCTCCGCTCCTTTTTAAGTCTCTGCTCCTGTCCTTCGTCCTTCTCGTCCGGGAACAGCTCCAGCTGCTCAAACCCATCCTTGCTGTCTGCCTCCCTCTCGTCCACCACATGATTCGCCGTAAGCGTCAGACGGCGCACGAGAAGCTGCGGCTTTACGATATTTCTGTACAGCTCCATAACGGCGTCCGCAATGAGCCGGCCGGAGGACGTTCTGCATCCGAGATTTGTCGAGCCGTGGGCGTGCTTTGGCACGCTGCGCCCGTAACGGTCCTCTGTCATCTCCTCCCCCTGCGCCGGGCTGTCCCTGTCGTAGCCCCCCGTCAGAACGATCTGGTCCGTCACAAGCCCCTTTTCCACCAGGTCCAGCGCCAGCTGATCCGCCATTTCCCGTACAATCAGCTCCGCACTGTCCCTCGTGTACGGACAGTGCAGCACCTGCCCGGAGCATATGCAGTTTTCCTTCGGCCGGTAGGCTTTAATCTGGCTGATGGTCACCGGCTCGTACCCCCAGGCGTGGTCGATCAGAAGCTCCGCGTTGATGCCGAACATGCGGTACAAAAGCTCCTCGTTGTGGTAATCCCGGTCCCCGCCGAGGGAGCATCTGGCGATGTCTCCCATCGTAAACAGCCCTGCCCCATGCAGCTTCTTTTCGTAGCCGCGGCCCACACGCCAGAAATCCGTGATGGGCTGATGATCCCACAAAAGCCTCCGGTAGCTCATCTCGTCCAGCTCCGCTATCCTTGCGCCGTTCTCATCGGGAGCAACGCGCTTTGCCATAATGTCCATGGCAACCTTGCAGAGATAGAGGTTGGTGCCCACCCCCGCCGTAGCGGTAATTCCCGTGGCCTGAAAGATTTCCTGCATAATTTTTGCCGCAAGTTCTTTTGCCGTCATATGCCAGGCATTTTTGTAGCTGCCCACGTCCATAAACACCTCGTCGATGGAGTAAACGTGGATGTCCTCCGGCGCCACATATTTCAGGTAAATCCGGTAGATCATCGTGCTGTACTCAATGTAGAAGGCCATCCTTGGCACCGCGATAATAAACGACACCTCGAGAGCCGGATTCTTCTCAAGCTCCGCTGCGTCGCAGGACGCGCCGGCAAACTCTCCCCTCGAAAGCCTCTGTCTTCTGGCCTCGTTAACCTGCCGGACCCTTCTTTCCACCTCAAAGAGCCTTGCGCGCCCCCCGATCCCGTAAGCCTTAAGGGACGGAGAGACCGCAAGGCAGATGGTTTTGTCGGTCCTCCCGGCATCCGCCACCACCAGGTGCGTTGTGAGGGGGTCAAGCTGCCGCTCCACGCACTCCACCGACGCGTAAAAAGATTTCAGATCAATTGCAATATACCGATATTCCTCCACACGCCGTCTCCTCTTTTACTTCCTTATTTATGCCCTATTATAGGAAAAAGCAGACACCGTTGTCAATCACAAAATGCGCTGCCTGCAGCTGCCTGCAGATGACAGAACCTGATATTGCCAGCACAGAAACGGTGGACTTTCCGCTATCGATATAGTATAATGGTACCAACTTTATTCTTGCAGACTAGTCATTAAGCTGGAAAGGAAGGTTAGCTTATGAATTCAGATGATGCGCTTCCCCGTAACTTTGAGCGCAATATGACAGACAATTCCGGCTATATGGCCGAGCAGCAGCAGGAACTGTCTCTCGGAAAGGAGGAGGGACTGGATGTTTCCGCATACGCCAGCCCGGATTTCAACTGGCTGCAGATGGAGCAGATTCGAATGGGGCTTAAGGACAAACTGGATGTCTCCGCATACGCCGACTCCTCCTACAGCCACGAAACCATGAAACAGATCCGTCTCTCCATGTACTCCGGAAAAGACCTCACGCCCTGGATTGCCCGGGGTTTTGTGGACGACGAGCTGGAGCAGATCCGCCTCGCACTGGAGGACGATCTTCTGATCGACACATGGATCACCGACGATATGTACATGCAGCAGATTCACGAGATCCGCATCGGCCTCTATGAGGGAATCCGGGTTTCCGTCTACGCCGACTCGAAATACAACTGGATGCAGATGCAGGAAATCCGCCTCGGGCTCGAGAAAAAGCTGAACGTTTCCCTCTACTCAAACAGCCTCTTCAACCACTGGCAGATGAAGGAGATCCGGCTCGGTCTTGAGGCCGGGCTTGACGTTACGTCCTACGCCAGACTGATCCTTTCCGCCTCGGACATGAAAGAAAAGAGAGAAGATCTAATGCGGGAGAAGTCCGGCGGCTCCCTGACCGCAAACAGACTCGGCATTGACATCTCCTCCCTGACCAAAAAAGAATTCAGCATTTTCGTGGAGGACAACGGCACCCGGGTATTCGGCTTCATCCAGCGGATTGCCGGCAACATCGTCACGGAGGAGGACATTCTTTCCGCGCTGAAAAAGCGCGGTATCGTAGTTGGAATCAAGCGCGAGGCCATCGCCGACATGGTACAGAAAAAACGCATGAACGAAAAAATTCTCATCGCCGAGGGACGCCCCGCCGAGGACGGAAAAAACGGCTGGTTTGAATTCTTCGTCCGCCTGGATCTGCCCCGCATCCCGGCGCCGCTGCCGGACGGCGGCGTGGACTACGCCAACATCGAAGCCTTTGAGATGGTGGACGAAGGAGAGAAAATCGCCGTCTACCATCCGGCCGAGAAGGGCATCGACGGGCAGAACGTGTTCGGCGAGACGCTCCACGCCAACCCGGGCGCAGAGAAAAAGCCCTTAAAGGGCGTGGGCTTTCTCATCGAGGACGACAATGTGACCTACCGCTCCCGGTTAAACGGCAAATTCGAGTACCAGAACGGCCGGATCGTTATCACCAACATGATCGTCGTCAGAGAGGATGTGACCGCCGTCACCGGAAAGCTGGAGGTGGACGGCTCGGTTCATGTGATCGGCAGCGTCTACTCCGACGGGTACATCTCGGCCACGGGCGACATTATTATCGAGCACAACGTGGAGGCGGCCCGGCTGATCGCCGGCGGAAACGTCATGATCAAAAAGGGTAGCTGCTCCAAAAACGAGTGCTTTATCGAGGCCGGGGGCGAGGTTTCCGGCAGCTTCTTTGAGGCGGCCACCATCGACGCGGAGGGCAATATCCGCGCAAACTACATTATGAACAGCACCATAAACACCCTTGGAAAGGTGATCGTATCCGGAAGCAAGGGCATGCTCCTCGGCGGAAGAATCTGCGCCGTCCGCGGGGTGGACACCTTCAACCTGGGCAACCGCTCCCACATTAAGACGTACCTGGATGTGGGAAAGAACGTACTCTACGACAACAGGCAGGCCGCGCTGGCAAACACAAGGGCCGGCATTGTGGAGGAGCTTGGCATTCTGGAGGAACGGTGGAACCGCATTCTGCAGGATCTGCCACCGGACCGGGAGGTGGCGCAGCTTCTCATCCAGAAGCTGAATGTTGCCATCGTATCCAAGCAAAATGAGCTGGCCGACCTGGATGCCGAAGTGTCAAAGCTGGCCGCATCCACCAACCCGGACATCAAAGCCGTTATCGTCAGGGGCAACGCCTACGAGGGAAGCAACATCGAGATCAACAAGATAAAATACAGCCTGCCGTCACAGGTAAACCGGATTATCTTTAAACTCCGAAACAACAGCGTGGTAATGAACAGACTATAATATTTGGCGAGGTAATCAAAACATGTTGCGCGATACAATTTTAATTCTTGAAAACGAGGAGGACTGTCTCAGTAAATTAACGGACATATTTAAAGACAAGTACAAAATTCTGTCCGCGTCGAACGAGAAGGAAGGGATCGGGCTGCTCCGGAAGCATGCGGCATCCCTTGCCGTCATCCTGTTAAACCCTGTCATACCGGCCCAAAACAACTTTCAGGTGTTAAAACAGCTGAGCGAGAAAAAGTATGTAAAACAGATACCGTTTATTATACTGACCGACGACCGCACCGCGGCCTACGAGAAAACCGTCTACGAATACGGCATTGTAAGCTACATCCGAAAGCCCTTCCACCCGGACGCCGTAAAGCTTCTGGTGGACAACGTTGTCACCGTATTTCAGTACAAGGTGCAGCTTGAGGTCACCATCAAAAATCAGAACGAGAAGCTGCGGAAGCAGAATGCCATGCTGAAGGTTCTGGTGGATAAGCAGCGGCACATGAAGGAAGTGCTGATCGAATCTCTGAGCAATATCGTGGAGTTCCGCAATCTGGAATCAGAACAGCACATAAAGCGGACGCGGGAATTTACCGTGTGTCTCGGGACCAGCGTCATGAAGCTGTACCCGGAGTACGAGCTCACCGGCGAGAAGATCGACACCATCGGCTGGGCCTCCTCCCTCCACGACATCGGCAAGATCGTAATTCCCGACAGCATTATATTAAAGGCCGGAAAGCTCTCGAAGGACGAGTATGAGGTAATCAAGTCCCACACCACAAAGGGCGCGGAGATCATCGAGAAGGTCATCCGCATCGACGACGAGGAATTCTGCTCCTACGCCTACGACATTGCCAGACACCACCACGAAAAATACGACGGAAACGGCTACCCGGACAGCCTCAAGGGAGAGGCCATAAGCATCGCCGCACAGATCGTATCCCTGGTGGACGTCTACGACGCCCTCACTTCAAGGCGCGTGTACAAGGCAGCCTACGACACCGACAAAGCCTTTCAGATGATTGTAAGCGGCCAGAGCGGCGTCTTTTCACCGAAGCTTCTGAAAGCCTTCACCGAAGTCCGTGAGGAATTTGAAGCCATCGTAAAAAAATACTGCGACGAATAAAGCGCAGCTCCCCGGATGCTCCTTTCCAGCAATCTCCATTTGCAAACATATGTTTTGCATGCTACAATGTAGCTGTCACATAAAAACAGGACTGCAGAAAGGAGTATCCTTTGGAAAGCATTCTGTGTCTAGACCTTCCGGTGCAGATGATTTCCTGTACCGACACCGACGGCAGAATCACGCCGATGCGGTTTCGGTTCCGCGACCGGACCGGGGAGCTTACGGCAGTTACCATAGATAAAGTCCTCTCACAGGACCAGGACAGCAACCGCACGGGCATCAATTTCTCATGTACGGCCACCATTCACGGCGTTTCCAGAACCATCCGGCTCTGGTACAGCTATTTCGCCCATGAATGGCGGCTGTCGCGGCTGTACTCGTGACAGCCGCCTGCCCGAGCAGCATGATCATCGGGCCCGCCACAATCAGAAACAGGCCAAAAAGCCCTTTCTTCGACAGTCTCTCGTGAAATACAGCATACGAAAAGACAACGGTGACCACAATGCTCAGCCGGTCAATGGGCACCACAAGACTGGCAGGCCCGCTCTGCAGCGCCCGGTAGTAGCAGAGCCAGGATGCCCCCGTCGCAATGCCCGACAGGCAGATAAACCCAAGCTCCTTTCCCGGAATAGCCTTCACGTAATGCTGCTTTCCCGTCACAAACACCATCATCCAGGCCATAAGAAGCACAACCGCCGTGCGGATCGCCGTGCCGAGACCGGACTCCACGCCGGAGATTCCGATCTTGCCGAGAATGGACGTAAGGCTGGCCGCTATCGCGGAGCCCGCCGCATAGAAAAACCATCGGTTTCCGCTCCCGCTCTTTGCCTGGCCTGCGTCTTTCTTCTCGATCATCAGAAACGTTCCCGCCCCCATCATCACAACGCCCGCCGCCTTCGGCAGGCTCACCGGCTCCCCAAGCACCAGAAATGCCAGCAATATCGTTAAAATCACGCTGGACTTGTCAATCGGGACGACCCGGTTAATGTCCCCGATCTGAAGCGCCTTAAAATAGCAGAGCCAGGACGCCCCCGTGGCAATGCCCGACAGAACGAGAAACAGCCAGGTTCTCCCGTCAATTTCCGCAAAATCCGGCCGTTTTCCGCTCACATACACCATCAGCCAGGAAAACAGAAGCACCACGATCGTCCGGACTGCCGTGGCAATGTCCGAGTCCGTCTTACGGATTCCGCACTTCGCCAGAATCGCGGTAATCCCGGCAAAAAAAGCGGAGCCCGCCGCAAACAGTATCCACATAACATCATCCCCCATTTATACTGACATGTTCAGAAGGCCTAAGACGGCGCCCCGCTCTTTTTCACCTTCCCGATGGACTCCATCGGCAGATACTTCTCGTAAATTTTAATGATTCTTCCGATCACAAACGCCGAGAGCACCGTTCCGATTCCGATTCCGTAGAGCTTTGTGCTGTTTGCAAGACAGAGGACAGCGCTGATTGCCACAAGAGATATGTCAAACACATTTTTGACCGCCGAAAACGGCAGCGAAAATACTTCCGATATGGTTTTGACAATTCCGTCCGTAGGCGTCAGGACAACGTCCGTCTTCACGCACAGATAAACGCCCATCGCAGTGACAAACATCGTCAGCACAAAAAGCAGCAGGCGCACCGCGACAGGCCCTCCGAACTCCGGTATAAACAGATCGTAGAGATCGGTCAGAAAGCCGAAGGCAAAGGAAAGGGGGACTTCCAGAACGTAGGCCACCGTCATTTTCCGCGACAGGAAGCACTGCACAAGGACAAAGATCAGGTAACAGATAATCGAAGCCGTCCCGAGCGAGATGTGATAGATCTCCGAGATCGAGTACATGACCGAACTGAATGCGGCGACGCCCAGATCATAGCGGATATTGAGCACCACCGCGGCCGCGATCAGATTCAGACCGATAACATAAAAAATAAACCTTTTCATTTCTTCCTCCGTGTTTTTGCCGACTAACTTCCCATCAGCATCGTGCCGATGCCCACAACCGCCGGAATTGTGACGATGGAAAAAAGCGTCGACACAACAACCGTCTGCACCGCGTAAGGGTAGTCCCTGTCGTGGAGCTGGGCATAGACTGCGATGTTGGAGCCCACCGGGCATCCCGACGCAATCAGAATCGCAAGCTTCATCTCAAGATAAGTATCCGGCACGAAAAAGAGGATTGCAAGCGCAATGGCCGGCAGAACCACAAGCCGCACAAGGCAGACCAGATAGACCGACTTCCTTCGGAACATTGCAGCCAGATTCGTCTGGGCCAGATACACGCCGACGGTGAACATGGACAGCGGCGTGTTTAAGCCGGTCAGGTACGACAGAATCTTTCCTGCGATTTCCGGAACCGGAAGCTGCGTCAGAAACAGAAACATGCCGGCTGCAATGGCGATGAAAAACGGCGCGGTCAAAAGAGACTTTGCCGAGATGCGCCCCCGCTCCCCGGTCATAATGGCCACACCGTAGGACCACTGCAGCAGATTCAAAAAACCGATAAACGCGGCAATGTAAAACACGGCCCCCTCCGACAGCGACGCGATAATGAGCGGCACTCCGAAAAATCCCGGGTTGGAAAAAGCGCCTCCAAATGCCGCGATGGGATCATTTTGAAAGAAAAACCGCGATACCAGAATCGAGAGGAACAGTATGACAAGGGCGAGCACCGCGGACAGTCCGAGTCCGATCAGATGCGCCCTCGTGCGCTCCACAAGAAAACTGTTGACAATCACGCATGGAAGTACAAGGTAAATCAGAATATTTCCGATGGTTTTGCTCCCCTCCAGCGTCACCTTCCCGCAGCGAAACATAAGATAGCCGATTCCGGCGAGAAGAAACATAATAAACGTCTGACTGACGAGTGTGAGTGCGGTTGACATGGTTACGCTCCTTTCTGCAGCGGTCCGCTGATTACTCGTTGATGTACGGCAGCATATTCTGCAGAACAACCGCGTAGGCCGACGGCTTCATATGCACGCCGTCCAGGGTGAACTCTGTTTTCTGGCTGCCCGTCTCGTCTGTCAGCCCGGCATTCACATCTATGTAGCGGCAGCCGTATTTACCCGCAAGCCTTTTTGCCTCCTCGCTGGCAAGCCGCACATTGGCGTTTGTCCGGGTGCCGAAGGCATCCCTTCCCCAGGGACTCTGCGCGATCTTCTCCTCGCTGACCGGATAGTACGCCATGACGTAAACGGTGCAGTCCGGCAGCGCCTCTGTGATCTGCTCTAAAATCCGGCCGTAGTTGTCCGAAAGACGGCCCAGCCAGTCGCCGTCCTCTGCCAGCTTCTCACTGATGTCGTTGGTCCCGATGTTGATAAACACCTTCGACGGCGCAAGATCGAGAACCATCGGCCCGATGTTGTCCAGAAACTGGTCCGTCGTAAAGCCGCCGATGCCGCGGTTGTAGATGACCTTCTCAAGACCTGTGCTCATGCAAAGCTCCTCCACCGGGAACTGCTCCATCAGCGAGGAGCCGGTAAACACAATCTGTCCCTTTTTCGCAAGAAGGTTCAGGCATTTTTGCCTCTCCCTCTTAATCTGCCACTCCTCCTCCATCCGCTGATGAAAAAACTCTTCCATATTAAATGTCTGTTCCTGCATTTTTCCCTCCTTATCTTTTCTTTGTATATCATACCACAGGCTTGCGGCAATTTCCAGAAGCCATCTGATTCTGAAAGGCGTTTATTTTATCCTCTTCATTTTGGCCTGTTAAATTCCCGCAGAAAAATCCCAAGCGCCGGGTTCTCGTTGTCCGGCATCCAGGCGCCGATCACGGTCATAAGCTCCTCCTCCCCCTCGATGGGGATGGCCACAACCTTTTCCCTCGGTCCGATGGCATCCGTGATATAGCTCGGCATCAGAGCGTAGCCGATACCGGTGGCCACCGCCAGTATCGACGTCTCGATGTCGTCGGACGTATAGACGATGCGGGGCAGAAAGCCCGCGTCGGTAAACGCCTTTGTGATGACCGTTTTCTCGCCGTAACGGTTCTCGTTTTTTTTGATATCCACAAGAGGATACTCCCGCAGCTCGCTCCTTCGGATGCTTGTTCTGTGGGAGAGGGAGTGTGACGACGGCATAATGGCCAGAAGCGGGTACTTTTTCAGCACACACGTTTCCATGGCCTCCAGGTTCTCCATCGAATAGCGCAGATTTATGGCGTAATCAATCTGGCGGCCCAAAATTCCGTCGTAGAGCTCTCCCACATTCTCCCGAATCAGGTGCAGCGAAATATTCGGATACTTCACATGAAATTCCGACAGAAGCTCCGACAGGTTCGTCTTCTCATATCCCTTCACAAACCCCACCGTAAGATGTCCGGTCACCTCGGTGCTCGTCTCCCTCGCTCTCCTGACCGCGTCCCTTGTGCGCCGCACAATGGCCCTTGCGTCCTCCAGGAAGGACCGGCCTGCAGGCGTCAGCTCCACGTTCCGGTTGTCCCGGTAAAAGAGCCGCACGCCGATCTCCTCCTCCAGCGCCTGTATCTGCAGCGACACGGCGCTCTGGGACAGATACAGCTGTCTGGCGGCCTTTGAAAAGTTAAGCTGCTCGCTGACCGCAATAAAGCAGGCAAGCTGCTGCATGTTCAGCTTCATCGCCACCTCCTCTGCCCGGCTGCCGGGCTTTTTTCGATTGATTCGATTTCCTCATTATACAATAAAAAAATTCAACTTTCAATCAATCTGAACACCGTTTATAATATTAATATCAGATCATTAACGAAGATCAGAAGACAGGAGGATAAACCATGAAGAAACCAGGAGAAGTAAAGTACCCGCATCTGTTCAGTCCGATGACAATCCGCGGCAAAGTGTACAAAAACCGCATGAAGGCGGCCCCGACCATGTTCGTGCACGCCAACTATTTTATCCCGGAGATCAGCGAGAACCTGTACCGCATGACCGAGCGGCGGGCGGCCGGCGGATTTGCCTGCGTCTCCACCGGTGAGATGCCGCTGAATTTCGAGGAGGCGAGAACAATCTTTCAGGAGCGCAAAATCGACTTCGACCGCTACGAGGGGGAGGACTTTGAGATCTCGAAGGCCTACGCCGACCGCATAAAGGCGAAGGGCGCGCTCTGCTACTACGAATTTTCCCATGAGGGCAGCCGGGCGGAGGAGTCAAAAGAGCCCTGGGGGCCGCAGGACTGGGTCCGGGAAGACGGCGTAAAGGTGCGCGGCATGGACGAGGCCATGATGCAGAAGGTGTGCGACGACTACTATCGGATTTCCCGCTTCGCCAGAGAGTGCGGCTTTGACGGCGTGCTGCTCCACGGCGGACACGGCTTCCAGCTCCAGCAGTTCGTCTCCCCCTGGACCAACCAACGCACCGACGAGTACGGCGGCAGCATGGAAAACCGCGCCCGCTTTCCGAAGCGCATTATCGACGCCTGCCGCAGAGGCATCGGGGAAGACCGGATCATCGAGCTGCGGTTCTCCGCGGAGGACGGCGTCCCGAAAGGCATGACCATTGACGACACGGTAGAATTCTGTAAGGAAATCGACGGACTGGTGGACATTATCCAGGTGTCCAACGGGTTAAAGTGGCTCGGACATCAGACGAAAACCTTCTCCTCCTTCCTTGAGCCCCACGGCTTAAACATCGAGTACGCCGCGAAGGTGAAGGCCGCAGTAACAAAATCCTGCGTGTCCACCATCGGCGGCTACAACGGGCCGGAGCTGGCGGAGCAGTACATAGCCGAAGGCAAAACCGATTTCGTGGAGTTCGGACGCCAGTGCTTTGCGGACCCGGATATGCCAAACAAGACGCTGGAGGGAAAAGAGGACAGCATAAGACGCTGCGTGCGCTGCTTCCACTGCTATCCGGGCTTCTGCGAGCACCCGACGGACATCCCGCTGTTTGAAAAGCTGGGACCGCAGGAGGCTCTTAAAATCTACAGCCCGGCATCCATGGGACGCTGCGCCATCAACCCGAAGACAGGCTTTGGCTTCTACCCGGAGCGCCTGCCTGAGCCGTCCGAGAGCAGGAAGGTGCTTATTGCAGGCGGCGGCATCGGCGGATGCCAGGCGGCCGTCACCGCTGCGGAGCGGGGCCATCAGGTTATCCTCTGCGAGGCCGCAGACCGGCTGGGGGGCACCATCAATTTCACCGACCGGGACGAGGACAAAATCGATCTGCGAAACGCAAAAGATGTAATCATAAGAGACGCGCTGAACTCCGGGGCCGAGATCCGGCTAAACACCCGGGTGGACGCAGCCCTCATCAGGGCCGAAAAACCCGACGCCGTCATTATCGCGGTGGGCGCGCACCCCTGTGTCCCGCAGATTCCGGGCATCGAGAACGCCGTCGGCGCGCTGGACGTCTACGACAAAATGGACGAAATCGGCAAAAATGTGGTAATTGCGGGCGGCGGTCTGGTTGGCTGTGAGGTGGCCCTGCATCTGGCCGGACACGGACACTGTGTCACCGTTGTGGAAATGCTTCCGATGATGGCAAACGAGACCTTCGGCTACTACCGCGACGCCCTTCTGCGGGAGATGGACCGCCGGGGCATCACACAGATCCTCGGCGCAAAATGTCTGGGCTTTACTGTGAACGGCGTTCAGATTGAACGGGACGGAAAAGAGGAGCTGATTCCTGCGGACACCTGCTGTTTCTCCATGGGAATGCGGCCGAATTCCGACACGGTGCAGAGCTTAAAGGAAGCCTGCGGCCAGATTCCAACCTTTGTGGTTGGCGACGCAAAGTGCGCCGGAAAGGTTGCCGACGCGGTGCACGGCGGCTATCTTGCAGCGATGGAAATTGTCTGAAGGCCGGACGGCCAAAAGGGACCTCCCCGCATACCAGGGAGGTCCCTTTCAAAAATCCTTCTTCCTATAGCAATGCCTGTTACCGCCGGTCCGGCAAACCGCCCTTCGCTATGTACGCCAGCTCCCCCTTCACCGCTTTTCCCCATTAAACAAGCTCCGCAAGCTCTGCGAAACCGTTCAGACAGTACGTGGCGTTCGGGTGCCTTTTTGCCTCCCCAAGTGCAGCGCTGTCAAAACCGCCCCGGCATGCCGCCTCTATGCCGGCCTCTGCGTCCTCCACCACCAGACAGTCCTTCGGCTCCTCCCCCACAAACTGAGCCGCCTTTATGAATACCTCCGGGTCCGGCTTTGAGTTCGTGATGTTTGTCCCGTCGCTGATCTCGTCAAAGAAGTCGCCCAGCCCGATCCGGCTTAAGATGGTGCGGGTATTTTTGCTGGAAGAGCCGATGGCCAGCTTTAAGCCCTTCGCACGCAGCGTATCGAGGGTGGATTTCACCTCGTCGGAGAGATCCTCCGCCGTCATCTGCTTTAGCAGCTCCCGGTAAGTCTCGTTCTTCTCCTCCGCAAAGGCGTTTTTCTCCTCCTGGGAATAATTCTTACCGCTTCGCTCCAGAATGATCTCCAGGCTCTCCATGCGGCTTACGCCCCGCAGCCGGTTGTTAATCTCCTCGTCAAAATAGATGCCCAGCCGGTCCGCCAGCTTCTTCCAGGCCTGATAGTGATACCGGTCCGTGAAGCAGATTACGCCGTCCAGATCAAAAATAATTGCACGATATTTCATGTTTTACCTCCTTAATTTTTAAAAAACATTTCCACCGCAGCATATAAATTATAACAAATTTCTGACCGGACGGCTACCGCAAAGTTGTATTTTAATCGGCATTTCATCTGCTGAATGACTAAAGCTTTGTATCCCAGCGCCCGCAGAACGGATCAACCGGCGATTTCCCCTTAAATTCACTGCGCCCCATCAGCTTCTCCACAACGGCGTCGATAACATACGGCGAATGGCAGTAGCCGTTGACGAAGGTCGGAACCATCGGCACGTCCAGAAGGTGGTACGGGTTTCCGACGCTGACAAAAATCGTCGGGACCTCCCGCACAAACCACGGAATATTGTTTCCCGCCCCAAAGAGCGTGTGCCAGCTGATACGCGCCACCGTATTGTTGGACGCGTTCTCAATGTTGCCCACATAAAAGACGAGATCGTACTTCTCCTTAAATTTTTCCACCTGGCTCTCGTTAAAGATGTTCTCCGGTGTCTCCGGCACGTACTCAGTCACTGAAAAGCCCTCTCTCTCAAGCAGCGAAAGGAAGTGCTTTCTCACCCGGTCGTTGGACGGGAAATTTCCAAGCAGTTCAAAGAGCACCCGCCTGTGCTTTCCGGCGTCGAGAGGGAGCAGCCCCTGCGTATCCTTTACAAGTGTAACCCCAAGGTCCGCGCACTCCTTCGCCCAGGCGATATGATCGGCATTTCCCACCACCGCAAGATCCGCCTCCGTCTTAAAGATACTTTTGTCCGCCTTCTTTTCCGGCAGACCAAGGGCCGCCTTCACCGCAAGAATCCGGGTCACGGCTTCATTGAGCCGCTCTCTGCTTAACCTTCCGTCGGCGATGCCCTCCTTCATGTAGCGCACATCCTCATCCAGATCCTTCGTAAACAAAAACACGTCTGCGCCGTTTTCAATGGCCGCAGGAACCGCCTCTCTCCTGACGGTGCCTGCGGTCATGCCCACCATGGGCGTCGCGTCCGTGGTGATCAGCCCGTTAAAGCCCAGCTCTCCCCGCAGGTAGTTCGTCATAATGTTCTTCGATACAGTGGCAGGGATCACCCGCTCACAGGGCTTTTTGTCAAATTTTTCCTCCATGGCAGGCATGGCGATATGGCCCACCATGGCGGTCATTGCGCCGTCCTCGATCATCGCCCGGTAAACCTTGCCGAATGTCTCCTCCCACTCCTCTATCGAGAGGGTGTTTACGCTGGTCACAAGGTGCTGGTCACGCTCGTCCACCCCGTCTCCCGGGAAATGCTTAATGGACGGAATCAGTCCGCCCTCGGTCAGCCCCTTTATGTAGCTTCGCCCCATGCGGATGGTTCTCGTGTGGTCGCTTCCGTAGGTTCGCACGTTTGTGATGGGGTTGTGGAAATTCATGTCGATGTCAAGCACCGGGGCAAAGGCCCAGTTGGCCCCGACAGCCGCCCCTTCCGTGCCGCATATTTTTCCGAGCTGGTACGCCTTCTCTTCGTCGTCCGTGGCTGCGATCAGCATCTGCCGCCCCATGTAGGTGCCCTCCGGCATAATGCCGCTTCCGCCGTCCTCGAAGTTCGCCGCAATCAGCATCGGTATTTTGGAGATCTCCTGCAAAAGATTGGCAGCGGCCTGCGTCTCCTTCGCCGGACACGGACGAAACATCACCGCGCCGTAGCCGCGGCCCTCCATCATTCCCCGGATGGCGTTCAAATCCGTGAAGGGCAGCATCGGGCAGAACAGCTGCTCCGCCTTCTCGCCGTCGGTCATCCCCTCCAGGGTCTCGTTCACCCACGCAATCTGATCATCGTTCAGATAGAATGGTTTTGCCTTTAAATCAATCATATGCTCTCCTTTTCTGTATTCACGCTTTTACACAACTATTATCTATAATTTTGGGCGGAAATGCAAGCGTCTGCCGCAGTTTGTACCGAAATCCGATCGCTCTGTCCCCTTTCGGTTGTCCTGTCTCCTATTCCGTGCTATGATAATTTAAGCTGTGCGCACCGCACGATTGCAGAGGAAAATTTTACCAGAAACAGCTTTTACGACAGGAGACTTAACTATGCACACCATCATGAAATACGATCATCCCGCCGCCGAATGGCACGAGGCCTTTCCGCTGGGAAACGGCAGGCTTGGCGCTGTCGTCTTCGGCGGCGCCTGCCACGAGCGGATTGAGCTCAACGAAGACACCCTCTGGTCCGGATGCCCCGTGAAGCATCCTTCCGGCGCAGACCCCGACATGATCCGAAAGGCGGCAAAAGCCGCACGGAACAGAAATTACGACGAGGCCACCGGACTGCTCCGTGACATGCTGCGAAAGGCAGCCGCAAATCAGCTCTACCACCCTTTCGGCACGGTTCATCTGGATTTTTCGGACAAAACGCCGGCAGACCGCTACGAGCGGACGCTGGATCTCTCCTCCGCCGTGATGACATACACCTGCACCGGAAAGGACCGCAGACTCCGACAGACGGCCTTCGCAGACGCCGTCTCCGATGTAATCGTATACCACCTGGAGGCGGATATTCCCTTTGCGGTCCGCATATTCGCGGAGGGACCGCTGATCAGGGGTATTTCGGCAGAGCCCTCCGACAGCCCATTGGCCGCACAGCTCGTCTTAAAGGGCCAGTGCCCGGGAAACCTGGATCTGCGGGATTTAAAGGATGACTGCACCTTCGATCCCAGGCCCAAAACATACGGCGATCTGCGTTTTCCCGACGACCCGAAGGAGCAGGGCATGCCCTTTGAGGGCAGGGTATTCGTCCGTTTAAAAGACGGACGCATCACCCTGGAATCGGACGCCGTAGTCTGCGAAAAAACGACAGAGCTGACGCTTTTTATCGGCATCCGCACCGCCTTCAACGGCTATGACCGCCACCCGGTGACGGACGGCAGAGACCCTTCGGCCCTTCTGGACCGGGATATGGCCGCCTCCGGAGAGGACTGGACTGCGTTAATGGAAGCTCATATCGCGGACTACCGGCGCTACTTTGACCGGGTGGAGCTCACCCTGGAAAAAAACGGCGGCGGAGAGAACCTGCCGGACTTACAGGAAAGGCTTGCCGCCTGCCAGAAAGAGGGGGCGGACCCGGCGCTGTGCGAGCTGCTGTTTCATTACGGGCGCTACCTGCTCATCTGCTGCTCCCGCCCGGGCACACAGCCCGCAAATCTGCAGGGCATCTGGAACCGGGATCTCATTCCGGCGTGGCACAGCGGCTACACAACGAACATCAACCTGCAGATGAACTACTGGATGACCGGCGTCTGCGCCATGCCGGAGCTGTGCGAGCCGCTGCTTGCCATGAGCGAGGAGCTGCTTGTCACCGGAGGTCGTACCGCCGAAGAGCTTATGGGCAAAAAGGGCAGCGTCTGCTTCCACAATTCCGACATATGGAGAAAGGCCGACCCGTCGCCCGGACTTGCGCTCTGGGGCTACTGGTACATGGGCGGCGCCTGGATTTGCCGCAACCTGTACGAAAATTACCTGTTTGCGCCGGATGAAGAGCTGTTAAAGCGGCTCCTGCCCGTTCTCCGGGAAAATGCCCGGTTCTGCTACGATATGCTGGAGCAAGCCGACGACGGCTGCATCCTCCCTGCGGCCACATCCCCGGAGAACAGCTTTCTCTGGAATGAGAAGGATTACGTCTCCGTCGGCCTCTACTCCGAAAACGTGATGGCCATTGCCCGGGGGCTCTTTCGGGACTATACGGACGCCTGCGAGCGGGCCGGCGACACCGACGGGCTGTACGAGAGCATAAAGGATGTTCTGCCCCGCCTTGCGCCCACCCAGATCGGAAGCAGCGGTCAGATTCTGGAGTGGAACGAGGAATTTGCCGAGACAGACCCTCACCACAGACATCTGTCCCATCTGTACGACTTCCACCCGGGATGCGGCATCACGGTGCATACGCCGGGGCTGTATGAAGCCGTCCGGCAGAGCCTGCTCCTTCGCGGGGACGAGGGCACCGGCTGGAGCATGGCCTGGAAGCTGATGATGTGGGCAAGGCTTGGAGACGGAGCCCGCGCGGAGGCGATTATACAAAGGCTGTTTCACCTGGTGCCGGGGAATGCCGTACTGGGACTTCACGGCGGCGGACTTTACGCAAACCTGTTCTGCGCCCACCCGCCGTTTCAGATCGACGGAAACCTGGGTTACACCGCGGCCGTCGCGGAGCTTCTTGTGCAGAGCCATGACGGCAGGCTTGTCCTTCTTCCGGCCCTGCCTCCTTCCTGGACAGCCGGGCAGTTTTCGGGTCTTCGGGCAAGGGGCGGCATAAGCGTCGACTGCCGCTGGGAGGGCAGACAGGCCTCTGCCGCCCTGACCGCGGACCGGGACGTCACCGTCCATCTCGTCGCCGGAAACTGGAAAGCCACGGAACTTCTTCTGAAAAAAGGAACCGCGCACCGGTTTGCCTTTGTGTTTTAGAACGCAATAACATCGCCGCTCCTTCCTTGTATTTACATACCAAATGTTGTATAATAGGACGTGGCAGACATAAAAATATACATGATATGGAGAATCGCGTGAACGACAAAAGAGTGGCTGCCGAGAGTATTTTCGGCCGGATCGCCGGTTTTATCGGCAAAGACATAAAAAACAGAAACGAATCCAAAAAGCCGGTGGTGGTGATCCGGCTTCTTCTCATTTCCACCTGTTTTTATTTCTGTACGAATATTTTCTTCTGTATGCCGAAGATCAGCACAGAGATTATACTGTTTTTCTTCACTTTTTTTGCGGTCTTCGTGGGGCTGTTTGTCATGTCCTACCGCTGCAGCACCTCCGCCACCCTGATCGTATTCAACATCGGAATGGTTGTCTGGATCTGGGCCATCCTGCACTTTCTCGGGTGGAACATAGGCGTACAGCATTTTCTTATGGTGCTTTTGGTTCTGAGCTTTTTTGCCACTTACCGGCACTACACGATAAAATGCGTTTACGCCGCATTCCTTGCGTCGCTCCGCATTCTGTTTTTCTGCCTGTACTACAGGGGAATTCCGGCGTTTACGCTCTCGAACACGGACGAGAATGCGCTGCAGATCATCAACACACTGACCATCTTTCTGTGTCTCTCCATCATCTCGCTGATCTTCAGCCAGGGGAGCCAGAAGCTGGAGCGAAAGCTTGTGGAGTACAATACGCAGCTTGAAAAACAGGCGAACACCGATATGCTCACCGGACTCTACAACCGCAGAAAGGCGATGGAGTACATGGAGAGCCTTACCGGAGACAACAAAAAACAGGCGTTTTGCGTCTGCATCTGCGACATCGACTTTTTCAAGCGGGTAAACGACCGGTACGGGCATGACTACGGAGACGAGGTGTTAAAGGCCGTCTCCGGCATCTTTTTTGAGCGGATGACGGGCAGGGATTTCGCCGCCCGGTGGGGAGGCGAGGAGTTTCTGCTGCTGTTTGTCGGCTGCAGCAAAGAGGAGGCCTTCCGAAAGCTTTCGGAAATACGTGAGGAAATCAACGGGACAAAGATTCAAAAGGGCGGCGTTGAGATCGGCGTCACCCTCACATACGGACTGACGGAATACGATTTCAGCCGTGATCTCAGCGCGTCTTTAGTGGCGGCGGACGAGAAGCTCTACGCCGGAAAAGAGCAGGGACGAGACAGGATCATATACTAAACACGAAAAATTTATCAGGAGGAACCAATGGGAAGCTACTACAAACACACGAAAACCGAAACTGTACATATCCCTTACTCATTCCGCTGCGAGCAGTGCATGAAGGACAGCGGAACGCAAAATGCCGTGATCACGGTGCAGGCGCAACTCAACAGCAATTTCAGGCACCTGAGCGAGGGCAAACAGCAGAAGCTGGCCGAGATGGCTCACGCAAAGCTGGTAAAAGCGGTGAAGGATGCCCGGGCCGAGGCGGCCGAAAAGCAGGTTTACGCCGCCGCCTTTCGGGATGAATGCCCTCACTGCCGCGCACCCCAGTCCTGGGCCGTAAGCGGTGCAAAAAAGGATCTCTTTACCGTGCCGGTGATCCTCTTCGTGTTCGGCATCCTTCTCGGCACCGGGTGCTATTTCACGCTGGAAAATGCTGACCGCCTCATGATCGCGGCCGGCTGCGCCGGAATCTGCTTCGCTTTGGCTGCTGCTGTTCTGATCTTTAATCTCATAAAAATCGGGAAGAAAAAGAGCCGCACCGCAAACGTGCTTCAGCAGAATAAGCCGGTGATTGAGTGGAGCGCGGTGCAGGGGCTGCTGGAGGAAAGGTAGAGCGCGCTGAAAAACAAAGGCAGGACCGCAGTGATAAAACAGTCCTGCCTCTTTG
Source organism: uncultured Lachnospiraceae bacterium (assembly GCA_949740385.1). Classification (GTDB taxonomy): domain Bacteria; phylum Bacillota; class Clostridia; order Lachnospirales; family Lachnospiraceae; genus Roseburia. The sequence goes on along the minus strand of CATJJD010000120.1, from coordinate 1,678 downwards.
ATTGCTGTCTCCGGGAAACGATATCTCTGTCTGCAGATTCCGTTCTACCTCATCCCGGCAGCCACATTCTCCACATCCTCTTTACCCGCCAGCCCCTCCGAAAATGCGCTGGCGCTTCCGGCCGCCACGGCCATGCGAAATGCATGGCCGTAATCCCGCGTCTTAAGATAGCCGGCGAGAAATCCGGCAACCATGGAGTCCCCGGCTCCCACCGCGTTCACCAGCTTCCCCTTCGGCGCCTGCAGCATGTGCACCGCGCCTGTCTCGTCCACAAGAACCGCTCCCCCGCCGCCCATGGACACCAGAACGTTTTCCGCCCCCATCTCTCTCAGCTTCTTTGCGTACGGAACCGCCGACTCCCTGGCGGAAAGCGTCACCAAAAATATTTCGCCGAGTTCCTGGCTGTTGGGCTTGATGAGAAACGGCCGGTGGGAAAGCGCGCCAAGGAGCAGCCCTCCCGCCGCGTCCACCACAAACCGCACGCCCCGGCCCTGCAGGAATTCCATCATGTCCCGGTAAATTTCCGCCGGCAGGCATTTGGGAACGCTGCCCGCCAGCACAAGCACGTCGTCCTTTCCAAGCTTATCCAGCTTCCCGTAGAGCATTTTTACAGCTTCCCCGCCGATGTCCGGCCCCATCCCGTTGATCTCCGTGCCGTCGTAGTCTTTAAGCTTCACATTGATGCGGGAAAATCCGCCCGGCACCCGGATAAAATCGGTGCAGAGCCCTGTTTTTTCCAGCTCCTTTTCGATCTGCTCCCCGGTAAAGCCGGCCACAAAGCCAAGCGCCACACTCCCGATTCCCAGATTGTGCAGCACGGCAGACACGTTGATTCCCTTTCCGCCGGGAACCATCCGCTCTGCCACCGTGCGGTTGGTCCTTCCCTTCTCAAAGCCGTCCAGAGACACAATGTAATCCAAAGACGGATTAAATGTTACGGTGTAAATCATAGCAGCCTCCCAAAGTTCCGACCGTCCGCGCGGCCTCTGTCCTTTACCATAGTATATCCCAATCTGCTGTAAAACTCAAAAGGAATTTTTACAACAAATCTAAAAGAGAGGGCGACTCTCGCCCTCTCCCATATCTCTTCACGATCTTTTTCTGAAAAAACTATGCTCCTAACGCCTGCATTCCCCCTCCATTGAGACGATCAGACGCATCTTCCCCTCCAGCCGGAGCCTGCCGTAGCGGTCAGGAACAATAAAATGATCGCCCCGGTTCAGCGGACAGCGGTCCGCGTATCCCTCTCCCGCAATCACCGACATGAGTAAAAACGGGTACGTCTGCTCCAGCTCGAAAGCGCCGTCCACCTCCAGCAAAAACACCTCGTAGTATTCGCAGCCGTACAGCCGGTTCAGACTGTTTTACTCAATCCCATGGCCGGCACATCCGTCACCTGCACATAGTGCACGCCGTCCGCCTGCTGGGACAAAAGCAGATTTCCGTCCCCGTCCCGGTAGACGCCCGCCTCCCTGCCCCGGACTTCCGCAAGCCGGTCAACTGTCCACCCGGAGGCGTTGTAGACGGTAAAGCAGTCCTCCTCCGGTGAGAGGGCACTGTTCTGGTAGTCCAGGATCACATCCTCCCCGATCTGCCGGACCGTCTCGTAGTCCCGTCTGGAATCCTCGTACACCTCGTGGATGGAGGAGCCCGGGATAATGTCGTGGAACTGGTTGGT
>CATJJD010000119.1 GCA_949740385.1 uncultured Lachnospiraceae bacterium | reverse complement strand
TCCCTGTGAGATTTTGGGAAACTGGAACTATGTAATCAAACCCAGAAGGTAATTGTCAATGGATGAAAGTGTAAATTTATTTTTGCACAATTCCTAAATCCGGATGGCGACCGGGTGATTCGTGAGACGACCGGTAATTTTACGACCGGTATCATTTATGAAAAGAGTACCGATTCATTGAATTTCATGTTTGTGGGAGAAAGTACAGCGGATACTATTTTCGAAATGACGATCGGTTCACCGGACAATTCATCGCCGCTTAATGTGTCGATGCTATGGATTGCAGGCAGCTACGGCTTTAAGGCGACGAGCACGATCAGCCCGTCCACATTCTATAAGGAAGCAGAATGTTATTTCATGTTTACGGAGAATGTGACTCCGCTTTCGGAGGGAGATATCCAGAGTCTTTGCGACAGCATGCTGAAAGCGGCTTTTGTGGGGTGGGAACATTTAATGAAAAAGAGTACCGGATTGATGATGAAGGATATTGGTTTTACATCGTATTGATAAAATATGTGTTTAGATGGACGGTGGCAGCGAATCACTGATCTGAGCGAATGACAGGGGGGAAAGAGACAGGGGCGGGCATGGCGAGGGTTATGTCGGCCCCCGCTTTTGCAGGTGGCAGACCTGCAGGAAATTGAAAGAACTGATTGCCATTCATATACCCTCGTGTTACAATACATCTGGAATGTTTCAGGAGATTTCCGCAAAAAGACAGGGGGACTGTTAAAATCGGATTGATATGTTAAAATATTTGCAGATAAACGGGACAGTCTGGTGGGGAGGGACGGTTAAGATGGAAATGTGATATAAAAAAAGCGGGATAAAAGTTACATGTTATCGGATAAAATCTTGAAGTACGAATCATAAATGAGAGGACAATTTACTATGAAGAAAAATGGAGAATTGTTTCCGGGATATGTGAAAGGCAAGTTAATTAAGGCATCCGTAATGTTCACTGTTATTGCCGTGTTTGCCCTGGGATGCATTGCTATGGGATATCGGATTGCTTCCGGGGAGGAAAGAGGCGGACTGGGAAAGGGGCAGGATAAATTTGGCCAGCTTTCGAATCCGGTTGCAGTGTATGAAAAAGTATCAAAGGAAATTGACATCAGTGTATTATCATCGGAAGTGCGTGACATTGGAGAACTGGCTACAGTAGAGTATCTGTATACCGATGCCGCAAAGCACGAAGCAGATGCGAAGGTGTTTGGAAAGGAGCTCCCTTTTTCATTTACGACTAAATATTTTGTAATAAAATGGGACGGGGTGATTAAGGCGGGAGTGAATGTCAGTAAAATTCGTATAGAGGATGACAAAGAAACGAAAAAACTGACGGTTTTTATTCCGGAGGCTGAGATATTTTCTCATGAAATAGATGATGACAGCGTTGAGACGCTTGATGAAAAGAATGGTCTGTTTAATCCAGTTAAAGTAGAGGACATCAACGACTTATACCGTGAGACGAAAAGCAAAATGGAGACACGGGCGATTGAAAACGGAATTTTAGACAAGGCGTTTGAAAATGCACAGGAGATTATCCGAAAAATTGTAGACAGCGATCTTGTCAGAGAATTGGAATATACGATTGAATTTAAGAAAATAGAAGAGGATGATGTTTGATAAGCGATTACAAAATTGCGGACACAGTTGACCGGGTAAGAGAGCATAACATAAAAAATTCCTGCAAATGCTTTGTTCAAGATTTGCAGGAATTTTACATTTCCGGTTAATTAATTTCGATAAAGAATCTTTGGAAACGGGACGAGAGAAAAATAAACCATGTTTAAGTATAAGGAAGTATGGTACAATATTGTATATGAATTTGAGCTGAGTGTTACATCGCAAAAATAAGGAGGGATAATTTTAACGGGAGTTATTAGTTAAGTAAGGTATTGAGGAGAACAGTGATGTAATAAACGGTATAGAAACGCGCCGCGGCTGTTTGTCTGCAGATCAGATCGTGAAATCGCCCGGCAAACCGCTTATTCGTATAGAAGCACAGCAAATTGTATATGCTGAACATAATCCGGGCGAGGAATATTTTTTGTGTGCGGAATATTTCGGAATACCCGGGCCGTTTGATTATTTTAAGACGGATGGCTGAAAGCAGTGAAAGGCGATGCGTCAGAAATCACAGATACTTTACACAGAAACATTTTCTTCAGGAGAGATAAACAATGAGAACAGAAGATACCCACAGCAGAAACCACCCCTTTCGTGCGCTGACGGTCAGCGCTCTGGCGATTATCATCCTGTCGCTTCTGGCGGCGGGCATCTGGATAAAGCGGCAGACAAAAAATGAACCGCAGATCATCTCTCAGTCCCGGCTGGAAAAGATCATCAGAGTCAGCAAGCTTTCCACCTTCGAGACGATTTACAACGGAATCGCGGAGGTTGAGAGCAAGGAGAATGCTGATCAGATCGACTACTATGTCTATTATGAGAGCCGGGTGAAGGCCGGGATTGATTTTAAGCAGGTGGGCGTGCAGGTGGACAATGAGGCGAAAAAGATTACGGTGAAAATGCCGGAGATTGAGATCACCGATGTGAACGTTGATATTGCGTCGCTGGAGTATATATTTGAAAATAAGAAGGCGAATACGCCGACGGTCTCCCAGGAGGCCTACAAAGCCTGTCAGGCGGATGTGTTAAACGAGGTTGAGAACGAGCCCGACATCTATGAGCTGGCGGAGCAGAATGCCGAAAATGTTATAAGCGCGCTGATCCGTCCCTTTGTGGAGCAGGTGGACGCGGAGTATGTGCTGGAGATTGATTAGGAGATACCCATGAGAAAAACAGGTTTGGTGGCTGCCGTGCTGCTTCTGTTTCTGTCCGGATGCGGAAAAGCGGAAGAGGCGTACCCGAAAAAAGAACCGCAGAAAGCGCAGATGCAGACGATCTGCGAGCTGGCGACCATGGAGTGCTATTACCACAATGTGGCAAGGTACAATGAGGAGGACGCGGAGGGCGTTCTCTGGTGGAAAAAAGATAAAAATTTCTGGATTGAGTATGCGGGCGTGGTGGAGCTCGGCATCGACGCGTCCCTCGTCGACATTGCGGTAAAGGACGAGCTTGTGACGATCACCATACCGAAGGCGAAGATTCTGGGCTGCCGCGTGGACGAATCCACCCTGAACGAGAGCTCTTTTGTCATCGCAAAAGATTCGGCAAAGGTTACGGCCGAAGATCAGACCGCAGCCTTTAAGGAGGCGCAGGGGAAAATGGAGGAGGCCGCGTCGCAGGACCGGACGCTGCTGAAATCCGCGAGACAGCGGGCGCAGAAGCTGCTGGAGGACTATGTGAAAAATATCGGAGAGAGCATCGGCGTGGAGTACACAATCAAATGGATTTATCTGGATGATTAGTAAAAAACAGGGGAATATCTGCCTGGGCCGGAATATATTAGATAAAAAGAGCCAGGAACAACGAAAATGAATTTTGTCAATACATGCAGCTTTGCGGGAGTGCGGCCTGCGATGGCGGATCTGCCCTGGCCGCCGATTCAGGTGGAGAAGGGAAATCCCGGCATCGCACAGCTGTTAAAAATCGACTGCTGCGGCGCGGTGTCAGAGCTGACCGCCATTACCCAGTATGTGAACAACGAGGGTCGTCTTTCCGGAAATAAGTGCGAGATGGCCCGCACGATTATCGGGATTGCCATGGCGGAGATGATGCATTTGCAGAAGCTCGGGGAGCTGATCTGTCTGCTGGGCGGGAATCTGGACTACACGGCGAGACAGCGAAACGGGCGCCCACGCATGTGGACGCCGGAATATGTGGTGTACGCCGACAGCGTAAAGGAGATACTTCTCTCCAACGTGGAGGCGGAGCGGGCGGCTATTGCACAGTACGAGCAGCACATACAGAAAATATCCGACCCCCACGTCAACGCCGTCCTGCAGCGCATTATAACAGATGAAGAGTATCACATTATGATTCTGGATACTCTTCTTCGCGGTCTGTAATATTTATTTTATTTAAAGCATACAGCGGAGCTGTGCAAGGCGGTAGCCGAGCGAATTTTCGATTCTTGCGAGTGTCTGCCGCCCCTCCGCAACAAAGCGGTTGATGGCGTCCGCCCGGTCCTTTGCGGACAGGCTTGTGTCTCTTACAACGTAGCGGTACAGTGCGGACAGGCCGTTTCGCAGCACCTGGTCCTCCTGTCTTGCCATGGTAAGGCTCTTTCTCGCCTGCTCATACATGGCGTCAACCGTGCCGTGCAGCGACAGGCTGGCGTTTACGTGGCTGCGGATTCCGCGGGTCAGCTCCTGCATTTTCAGATTCATTACAAGTGAGCCCGTGTCCGGCTCCGCCAGGGCGTCGTCAGAGAGGAGCGCCTCGTCCATTGCGTCCCAGAGCGCATCGTCCGCACCTTCCGGAAAGTCGGCCTCCGGGTCGAGGAGCGAATTTTCCAGAGCGTCCCACTGTGCCTCCTCGGCCTCTGAGGCCTCCGGCGACATAGAAGCGTCCAGCGTGGATGCAGGAGCATTCGGGCTTCCGATCAGCTGCGCGCGCTCTACCATAAAATCAGTCAGATTTGTCATGGCGTGGGTGAGCGGGTCCTGTCTTGCGGTTGTCGCTGCCTTTGAAGAGACAGGCTGCCCTGCGCTTAAGGCGGAAAATCTCTGCGCCGCCTCCCACCGGTGGTATGCCGCGCCGGAAATCTGGAGTGTGCATTCTTCTGCCGCCTGCGGCGCCTCGTAAGCGGCCTTTGCTTCCTGGTATTTTATATAATTTTCAAGAGCGCCTGCAGTATTGACTGCAGTCCCTATAATTCTTGCTGCATCCATGTGACGTTCCCTCCTGGGGTAATTAATATTTCTACTTATTACTTCGTCAATTATTGGCAGTTAGACAACCCCCTTTTGCTGTAAAATTTTTATAATAATAGAAAAATTTTCCGGAATATCGTATAATAGAGAAAAATTGCCGAAAGGAGGCACAAAGATGCCACTGCACAACATACCGCCGGTGTACGACGAACATTCCAGGGTGCTGATTCTCGGCTCCTTCCCCTCCGTGAAGTCCAGAGAGCAGCAGTTTTTTTACGGGCATCCCCAGAACCGTTTCTGGCGGGTGGTGTCCGGCGTCCTCTGCTGTCCTGCGCCGGAGACGGTTTCGGAGAAAAAGGAGATGCTTCTGGGACACGGGATTGCGGTCTGGGATGTGATCGCGGGCTGTACCATCGAGGGATCATCGGACGCCAGTATAAGGGACGCTGTGCCGAACGATATATCCTGCATTCTGGAAGCGGCCGATATTCGGGGGATTTTTGCCAACGGGGCGAAATCGGCAGAGCTGTACCGAAAATATATATATCCGGAAACCGGGAGAGAGGCGGTGAAGCTGCCCTCCACCAGCCCCGCAAACGCCTCTTATTCGCTGGAGCGGCTGACGGAGGCCTGGAGAGAAATTGCAAAGCTGTTAAAATGACATGACAGGCGCGGGTGAATGAAACCTGCGCCTGTTTTTCTGTCAGGCAAGGGTGCGTGAGCGGCCGGAAGATGAAATAATGCCGGATTTCTGTCCGATTATCGAAAAAGGATTGACAATATCGTACATATACTGTATATATTAATATATACAAATTATATACACGGAGGAAAGCAGATGGTTGTGACATTGCAGAATATATCGAAGCGTCTGGGCAATTTTAGTCTGACGGATATTTCTCTGTCGCTGCCCGGCGGTTATATTACGGGGCTGATCGGGCAGAACGGCGCGGGAAAGACGACGCTCCTTCGCATTTTGCTTGGGCTGTACCGGCCGGATGCGGGGGAGGTAAGGATCGACGGCAGAAGCTACCAGGATCAGGAGATCTGGATCAGAGAGCGGACTGGGGCGGTGCTTCTGGAGGAGCTGTTTGAGAGAGGGCTTACGCTGCGGGAAAACGGGGCGGTGTACGGCCGCTTTTTCCCGAAATATCGGCAGGAGCGGTTTGAGGACTTCCTGGTGCGGTTTGCGCTCTCGCCAAAGAGGCGCTGCAGCGATCTCTCCCGGGGCGAGCGGCTGAAGCTGCAGCTTGCCTTTGCCCTGTCGCATGACGCGCGGCTTCTCGTTCTGGACGAGCCGACGGGCAATTTTGATCCGGAGTTTCGACGGGTGTTTTTTGAAGTACTGAAGGAATTTATAGCGGACGGGGAGCGGAGTGTGGTGCTGGCGACGCATCTGACGGATGATCTGGACCGCATTGCGGATTACATTGTGTATCTGGAGAACGGCACAGGCCTTTTTGCCGGGGACGTGGAGACTATGCGGGCGCAGTACCGCATTGCGGAGGGCGACGGTTATCGGCTGCGCGCGCTGCCCGGAGAGTCTGTGATCCATATGCAGGAGCGGGCACACGGCGCCCGGGCGCTTGTGCGGGGAATGGTTTCGGACCCGGAGCTGACATTTCGCGCACCGACGCTGGAGGAGCTTATGTATTTTATGTCGAAGAGAAACGGAGAGTGAGAATGTTTCAAATGATTGCGAGAGGGTATCTCACGGATTTAAAGAACATGAGGACAGCTGAAAGACCGGCATTCGGATATTTCTGGGTGGTGTACTGTCTGATTGTACTTCCTCTGATGCTCGGATATTTTGAAGCGCCGCGCAAAGCGGTAATTTATCTGGCGGCGGCGATTCCCTTTGCGTACGATATACTGCAGATGGGGCTGTGCCCGCTGCGGATACCGGAAATGATGTTTCTGTGTCCGCTGGATGCGCCGATGCGAATGCAGTACATTCGCGGCACATGTCTGTTTCGGGTGGGGCTTCACACTGCGGCGGGGGCAGCAGGGGCGATGGTCACCCTTGCAGCGGGAAATGACGTGCCAGGAACCGTCGGGCTTACGGTAAATATATTTCTGACATCTGTCATCGGGCTTTGCGTGCAGGGCGCGCGGGATACCATCGGCAGAACGACGGTGCGGGGCATCGGCGCGGGCCTTGGCGTATCGCTGCAGCTCATATACGTCAGCGCAGCGGTAAGCGGCGGATTTCTCGGGCAGAAGCGGTGGGAGCAGGCAGTGATTGCTGTCATGCAGGCGCTGTTTCTGCTGGCTGCGGGAAGATATGCCGGATACCTCGGGGCAATGCTGAGGGAGGCGGTCTCTTATGAGACGGCAGAGAAACGAGTGAAAAAGCAGCGCAGTGTTTAGCGGAAAACGGGAGGCATGACAGGTGAAGATTATGATACAGCCGCAGGGAACGCTGGCGATCTATGAGCAGATTGTAAATCAGCTGAAAAATGCCGTTGTCACGGGGGAACTGGCCGCCAACGAGGCGCTGCCGTCCATACGGGCTCTGGCGGGGGAGCTGAATGTCAGCGTCATCACCACAAAGCGCGCATACGAGGAGCTGGAGCGGGAGGGACTGATCCGTCCGGTGCCGGGCAAGGGCTTTTATGTCTGCGAGTACAACACAGACTATCTGCGGGAAAAGCAGCTGATGATGCTGGAAAAGCGCCTGGGGGAGCTTGTGGGGGACGCAAGGGCCGCGGGGCTGACCTGTGAGGAATTGAAGGAGATGGTGGACGCGCAGTGGAACGTATAATATTGGAAATGGAAAATGTGAGCGGCAAATCGGGCAGATTTCGCCTGCAGAATATCAGCTTTGCCCTTCCGGCCGGCTACATGATGGGGCTTGTGGGAAAAAACGGGGCGGGAAAGACCACCTGCCTGAACTATGTGATGGGGGAGAAAAGGTGTTACCGCGGAAACATCCGGATCGACGGCAGCGATCACTACAGCCGCGGGACTGCCTTCCGAAACCGCATCGGCTTTGTATCGGAGGACAATCCGTTTCTGGAAGAGCGCACGGGCAGGCAGAATGCTGATCTTCTGGGGGATTTTTACGATGATTTTGACGGAGAGCTGTTCGCCGCGATGATGCGGCGCATGGAGGTTTCCGCGGACAAACGGTACGGCAGCATGTCGCGGGGGGAGCGCATGAAATTTCAGATGGCTTTTGCAATGGCCCATCGCCCGTGTCTGTATCTGCTGGACGAGGTGACGGCGGGGATGGACCCGGTGTTCCGCATCGACTTTTTTACGCTTTTGCACGAACTGATTGAGAGCGAAGCGTGCTCGGTGCTTATGACGAGCCATATTGAGGCGGATATGAAAAGG
>CATJJD010000118.1 GCA_949740385.1 uncultured Lachnospiraceae bacterium | reverse complement strand
TGTCTGCGATCCCTTCTAATACATTTAGTAATGTTACAAAAAAGAAATTGAGATCAAGAAAAAACGATCCGCGTTCCTTGTATTTTCTGCTTATTCAGACTGCCCTGGAGAAATTTTCCAGCGATGAAAGCAATTCCATCTGCTCGCCGGTCAGCTTCCCTTCCGCCCGCAGTCTCCGCTGCTGCGCCAGCCATTTTCCAACCCAGCAGCCCTCCGCAACAACATTCTGCGGCACATCCGCCGTGCCGTGCTCTCTGCAGTACTGCTTCACAAGGACGAAGCGCCGCATCCAGGAATGTGTGTCCCAGACCATTCCGATTGCGTTCCGACGCATCATTCGTTCCGATGATAGAGTCTGCTTTTTGCAGGCTTTTCGCTGTCTCTGAATCCAGGCACCGAGTTTTACGCCGTCCTCCGACACGTAGGAAACCGGAACGAGCAGATTTTTGAATGTCCGCGCGTACGCTTCGGCCGCCGCAAAGCCCCGCTCCCAGGACTGGTCGGTCCGCTTTTTCCAGATCATCCCGATGGCGTCAAGGCGCAGAATCTGCTCCTCTGTCAGCGCCGGAGCTCTGCGCGCTCGCATCCGCCCGATCCAGGCTCCGAGCCGGATTCCGTCGGCATCTGCATAATTTCCGGGAACGTCGAGATTTCCGTGAGCTTCGTAGTACGCGCAGGCTGCACGGTAGTTGCGCTCCCACAGACGATCTGCTTTGTCCCAGATCATGCCGATCTTGTCCAGCTGCGCCTTCCGCTCAAAGGTCAGGTACTTCGGGTGCGCGCCTGCCTTCTCCCAGGTCCGCAGCGTACACAGCCACTGCCCCAGACCAATGCCGTCGGCGGTTTTGTATTTTGCCGGCACATTCAGATCGCCGTTTTCCATGTAGTAGCGCTGCGCCGCCGCAAAATGACGCGCCCAGCTTCTGTCCGCCAGAAGCTCCCACCGCATCCCGATGGCATCCAGCATTTTCGTCTGCTCTTCGGTCAGCCCACCGTCCAGAACGCCTTTTCTTATATATCTCTGGTTGTAAATCCAGTGTCCGAGGGAATAGCCGTCCTCCGTGACAAAACGCGCCGGCACATCCAGATCGCCGTTTTCCATATAATAGCGCTTCGCCTGCCCATACATGACGGACCAGGAGGCGGTGAGCACCTCCCCCAGCTTCTCAAACAGTATGCGGCAGTCCCTCACCTCGTCGATCACGGCAAAATGCTCCTGCACAATGGCATCCGATTCCCCCAGGGAACGGTAATACGCCGCAGCCGTCTGCATTTCCTCCTCCAGCGCCCCGATGCTGTAAAGATTGTTTATATTTAAGACAATGTCGAAAATAACCACATTCTTTTTCTTTCCCGCGGAGAGCGCCCGTCCGATCTGCTGTTTAAACACGATCGGCGAAACCGTTGGGCGAAGCAGTATCACACCGCTTATATCATCCAGATGAATGCCCTCGTTTAGAGCGTCAATGCAGTAAAGAAGCTTCAGATGCTCTCTGTCCTCATCTGCAGCAAACGCGGAAAATGCATGAGCCGCCTCGGGTTCGGACGCGTACACCGAGTAAATATGGGGATTTTTGTCAATCCCGCCGAACCACTCCGCGGCAAGCGCCATCATCTGCCGCATGTGCGCCGCATTCGAGCAGAACACAATGTATTTTCCCGTTCGATCCGGCATATGTCTTTCAAAAATAACATTCAGCCCGTCCGCCTTTTCCAGTGCACGGCGCAGCGCTTCCATGTATTTCTCCGCCGCGTCCCGCACCGCCCTGTTTTCGGCCCGCCGGACGCGCTCCGCAAGCCGCTCCATATCCTCCTGCAGGGAATAGAGCGAAAGAACATATTTCGGTGCCTGCAGTATGCCGCGCATAACCGCCTCGCCCAGCGTGACAGAGGATGCGACATTTCCGTCAAACAGCTCGTCCGCCATGTCTCTCTGGTTGTCGAGATAGCGGATGTTTGTGGCCGTAAGACCGAGCATTTTTGCATCCGGATACGCTCGAAGCAGCCGCTGCACGCCCTGTCCCCAGAGACGCGCCCCGCAGCGGTGAAATTCGTCCAGCACAATGTAGTCCGGCCGAATCCCTTCCAGCTCCTGCCCTGCAATTCCTGTCAGCTTCGCGTAGGTGAGAAAAAAAATATTCTCCGGCACCGCGCCGCCTGCCTTAACCCAGTTCTTCCTCTGCGTCTGAAAAATATACTCCGACGGCGACAGCCAGCACACCGCCGCGTCCGGATGCTCCTCGCAGAGCCGAAAGGCGATAAATGACTTTCCGGTTCCGGTGGGATGGATTACGGCAGCCCTGCCGGTTTCCCGAAGCATCGAAAGAGCCGCCTCGTAAGCGGTCTGGTTATGCTCGTATAACAGGGTGCTCATGCGCGGCTCCTTTCCATAAATCCCGTCCCGAAAATAATAAAGCAGTATACTTTATTACCAAAATCGCGAAAGTACCTGCCTGCAGGGGCTCCGCGCCTTTCTGACCAGAATTCTGACGGCGAATAGCCGAAATTGTCGCTCTCAGAAAATGACTGCAGACATTGAAATTACTGGGATTGCTGAGGAAATTTCTGACCAGAATTCTGACGGCGAATAGATAAAAAAGTGGGGAAATTTGGAAAATATTGCGTTTGCCGCGGGAAAATCCGGAGGTGAAAAGGAATAAATGATTGACTTTGAGCAGCTTTTGCACTATAATTACTAGCAGTTCTGATCAAATGATCGTTTTTTGTCGTGTGTTACCGTAAAATATAAAATAATAAAGTATACTGCTTCATTATTTTTCCTTTCACTTGCAAAGTATCCGCTGCATGCTCTTAACGTGGCAACGCCGATAAAATTGATTGAGGAAAAGTGATACACAAATATGACGTGAAAATATTGTTTAGCCTGTAAACACAAAAAACGCATGAAATACAGCTCTTCCGCTTACCGTATTCCACGCGTTTATTTACTGAAAAACAATTTCGTATAATCTATCTGGCTGTCGGCTATATGATTCAGTCTCTCCTTTAACCGTTCTCTTGCCTGGGCTATGCTGAGGGATTCGGCTCCGTCCATGCGCTCCTGCTCTGCCTGCAGCACCTTTCCCGAAGCCTTAACCTCTCCTCCCTTCTCTCAGAGGCGTCAATACTCATGAGTACCAGATCGCCCTTTCCATTCTCTGTAATATAGATCGGCTCTTTTGTCTCTTTTGCCGGATCGGAAATAGATGTATAATCATTTCGCATAGCTGCCGAAGCTTTGATTATCATAATAACTTCTGATTATATATCTTTTCTGTTTCGCTGCCCGCAAATGACTTTATCATGGTCCTGTTATACCCGTTTCTCGTGTATATGTCAATTCCCGCTTAAAGAAAATTACAACAAAAAATTACGACATCTCCACTGCAAAAAAGCCGCCCCGGCTCCCCCGTCGGAGCAAGCTCCCCTGCCCCAAAATCTACCCTTCATAAAACCTCATATCACCCCACACCCGCATCATCTCCCTTCGGTCCATCTGCTCCACCCGCATATCGTGATCGAACACCTTAACCGGAGAATCGAAGCCGGTGAATTTCGGCCAGGCGCCCCCTTCCGGGTCGCCCCGCTTTATAAAATTCACCCAGGGCCTGTGCATATCGTCGATTATTTTGTCTGCCACCCCATCGGTCTCCCCTTCGAAAAACACCTTTGCGAACTCGTGCTCCTTCACAGCGAACACACATGGAAGCTCGAAGGCGTGAGTCACAAGCATTCCCGTTTCCTTCGCAAAGCGGGACAGAAATTCGAAGCGGTACATCCAGGCGTCCCCGTGCTTCCGCTGGGCGTCGGCCTTCACTGACGGTATCTCCCAGGAACTGGGAAGCGTGCGAACATGGTTCCCTCGTGCAGATTATTTCCGATCATAAGCTTTGTGCCCTTCGCACAGCCTGCGGCGACGGCAGCCAGCGGCCGCTCCGGCAGCAGATCATCGATAACGGCCCCGGTTTGAAAATACCCGGATCGTGGTACTGGTGCACCCGCTCCTGAAAGCGGGCCGCCCGCAGCAGGTCAAAGGAGTCTGCCCGCAGCAGATTTTCGTACAGCTTCTCTCCCCGTAGCAGACACAGGCTTCGCGGGAAAGCCGCCGGCGGCTGCCAAAGCTTCAAAGGACGGTGTTCTCTGCCCGCCCCATTTTTATCAGGGCAAACCCCACCGCATCCGCAAGCACCCACCCGACCGGCACCGCCCACCAAATCCCCGCGACGCCGACAGCCGGAATCTGCGACAGCACGCGGGCGAGAAGTACCCGGGTTCCCAGCGAAATCACCGTGAGGACGACCGACATCCCGGGCCTTCCCAGCGCCCGGTACAGCCCGTAGAGCAGAAACAGGCAGCCGATTCCCCAGTAGAAGACGCCCTCGATGCGCAGATAGCGCACGCCCTCCGCGATAATGGCGCTCTCCGTCTCCTCCACAAACAGGCACATGAGCTGCTCTGCAAAAATGCACACGAGGGCAGACACGGCCAGGCAGAAAAGCACCGATGCAAAAACAGCGCCTTTCAGCCCATCCTTTATGCGCTTCGTCTGCTTCGCCCCGTAGTTCTGGGCGATATAGGTGGAAAACGCGTTGCCGAAATCCTGCACCGGCATGTAGGCGAAGGCGTCGATCTTGACCGCCGCCGCAAATGCCGCCATAACCGCAGGCCCAAAGCTGTTCACAATTCCCTGCACAAGCAGTATCCCCAAATTCATGACGGACTGCTGCACACACGTCAGCACGGAAAATCCCGCAAGCTCCCGCACGCAGCGAAAGGTGATGTGCCGCTCCTGTTTTTTCATTTTCAGGTACGGCACCCGCATCCATGAGTACAGAAAAATACCGGCTCCCGAGAGATACTGGGCAATCACCGTGGCGGACGCCGCAGACGCCGCCCCAAATCCAAGGCCCACCACAAACAACAGATCGAGCGCGATATTGACCGCCGCGGAAACCGCAAGAAACACAAGGGGCACAACGGAATTGCCCACAGCCCGAAGGAGCGACGCAAAATAATTGTAGAGAAACGTCGCCGGTATCCCGCAGAAAATCACCGCAAGGTAACAGCGCATATCGGTCCAGACCTCATCCGGAACCTGCAGAAATATCTGTATCTGATCCAGAAACACAAAGGAGAGCACATTCAAAACCACCGTAAGCGAAAGAATCATCACAAAGGAGGCCCATATGGCCCTCTTTAGCTCCGTCTCGTCCCGCTCCCCGTAGCGAATCGAAAAAAGCGTCCCGCTTCCCATGCACAGCCCCAGAAGAATGGACGTCAAAAATGTCATAAGGGTAAAGGAGGAGCCCACTGCCGCCAGCACATTCGGCCCCAGCACCCTGCCAACAATCAGCGTATCCGCAATATTGTAGCACTGCTGCAGCAGATTCCCGAGAATCATTGGCACTGCAAACCGAAGCATGGTCTCCATCGGCCGCCCCTTCGTCATATCAATGTTCATAGAAAGATCATCTCCCGCCCTCAGCTTCCGGCGTTTTTGCAGAATCCTTTCTGTCGTCGCTCAAAAGCGCCCGGACAAACCCGTTGTAATCATCTCCGACACATCCGCCGAACCAGCCGCGCACAATAGAGAGAAAACTGACCTGTACCTCCCGGCTGGTAAGCATCAGCTCGTAGCGCACGGCGCCGTCTCCCCGAAGCAGCTCCGTCTCGTCCACGTTCACCACTTTCACATAACCGCCCGCCAGCAGCAGGCTCCATACCGCATTCCGGTCCGTGTTGAGCATATTGTACACCGGCTGTTCGTCCACCGGCACAATGATGCTGCCGCCGTTTAACAGTGTCTCAAAGGACTGCTTGAATTTTGGGCTTCCCTCCCGCACCAGCTTTCCCACCAGACCGTTGGAACTGGTATTTGCCCAGTACGGCGCAAATCTCCGCTCCGAAAGATCGTTCAGAATCGACCAGGGGTTATAGATGTCCGCCGTGTGTCCGAAGGTAAAGCCGTCATACCAGCTTTTGACCGCTTCCTTCTCGCCGTACCCCATCTCGTCCATGGCCGCAAATACCTCCGCCTCCGCTTCATCCTCTTTAGCATTTATTATAGCCGAAAATCCACTGCAAAATCAATGCCCGAATACCAAAACCGGCGGAAGTCCAAAGACTCCCGCCGGTGTCAGTCACTATTTCATTTCAGCTCCTTACCGTTACGGTTATCAGAGCATCTTCTTCATCTCATCCGCCACAAACTGCACCTTGGTACCTACAATAACCTGCACCGCAGTCTTGCTCGGTCTCATAACGCCGGCCACTCCTGCAGATTTGATCTTCTTTTCGTCTACAAGCGTGTAATCGTTGATCTCAAGACGAAGTCTTGTGATACAGTTGTCAAGAGACTTCACATTGCCTCTGCCGCCGAGACCTTCCAGAATGATGGATGCCACCTGGGTGAAATCGCTGTTGGAAAGAACCGCCTTCTTCTCTTCCTCCACATCGTCATCCTCTCTGCCAGGCGTTTTCAGGTTAAACTTCACGATAGCGAAGCGGAACACCACATAGAAGATCACGAATGCCGCAAGACCCAGAGGAAGGATCAGCCATGTCTTCGCCGCCGCCGGAAGCGATGCCGAGAACAGAAGATCCGTCGCGCCTGCCGAGAAGCTGAAGCCTGCACGGAAGCCGAGCACCACGGTAATGGCCGTAAAGATACCGTAAAGCAGCGCGTAAATTACATACAGAGCCGGTGCAAGGAACATGAAAGCAAACTCGAAAGGCTCCGTAACGCCGCAGATAAAGGCACAGATTGCCGCAGAGGCAACGAGGCCGATGGCTACCTTCTTCTTATCGGTCTTCGCCGTGTGAATCATGGCAAGCGCCGCACCCGGGATACCAAACATCATACAAGGGAAGAATCCCGACATATACATACCAAGGCTCCAGGTTACATCCGCACTGGTCTCACCTCTCCAGAAGTGGGACAGATCGCCCAGACCAACCGTGTCAAACCAGAATACATTGTTCAGCGCGTGGTGCAGACCCGTAGGAATCAGCAGTCTGTTCAGGAATGCGTAGATACCTGCGCCAACCGCGCCCATATTTACAATACCGTTACCAACTGCAAGCAGCGCACCGTATACGATCGGCCATACGAACAGCAGGATTGCCGCCGCAACGATCGCAACAACACCGGAGATAATCGCCACACAGCGCTTGCCGCTGAAGAAGGACAGCCAGTCCGGCAGCTTCGTGGACTTAAACTTATTATAGCAGGTTGAACCGATAATACCGGACAGAATACCGATAAACGGGTTCGCAATCGCCGAAAACGCGAGCGTCTTGTTCGGGTCATCCGCAACGGATGGCATCAGC
>CATJJD010000117.1 GCA_949740385.1 uncultured Lachnospiraceae bacterium | reverse complement strand
GGGCTGTGCTGGCGGCTGCAAAAGCTCATGTTCCACCGGATGCCAGGCTTCCTGCAGTACCACATGCAACGCAAACTGCTATCAGACATGCAGCGGACAGGCCTTCGGAGCCGTTGTAAAATCATAACAAAAAATTCAGGGAGGATATTTAAATGAGCAAAAATAAGGAATTTTATATTGAAATCAACAAAGATGTTTGCAGCTTACTGGAAAGACTGTCCTACGACATTGAAACAAGAAAAGGTATTGTAACCAGACTTCTCGAAGATTCCAAAAATGATTCGGACTCATCCGTTCTTGATAGCATTCCGTTCCGGACATACCATAAGCAGCTGGAGGAATCCATATGCTCTTTCGAAACCGCAAAGCTTGATCTGCAGGATTACCTTGATAAAGAGGTTGCTGTTAAGGCAGGCGATTCCGTTTCGTACTTATGGAATATCGAGGATTTCAGAAATCCGAAAGTAAAAATCACCGTAACAAATTAGGAGAATCTCATGATAAAAGATTTCGAGCAGTTTCAGGATATGATCGCAAGATTATATCCTGAGCTTTCACAGACTGACAATACCGATCCGACAGCAAAAAAGGTATTGTCAAAAACCGTCACCTTTCAGGTTACCGACGCGTGCAACCTGAATTGCACATACTACTATCAGATCAACAAAGGGAAGCGCACGATGAAGTTTGAAACAGCAAAAAAACTGATTGATCTGCTTCTCACCGGTGACAGACGGCTGAATTCTTATATTGATCCCCAAACCTCTCCCGGGATCATTTTAGAGTTTATCGGAGGAGAACCCTTCTTAGCCGTAGCGCTTATAGACGAAATCTGTCATTATTTTTACACAAAAGCAATCGAACTCTGTCATCCCTGGGCAACAAAATTCTGTATCAGCATCTGTTCAAACGGCGTGCTCTACTTTGATCCTGCAGTTCAGAGATTTCTGAACCGATGGCGCAGGCACATGGCATTTTCGATCACCATCGACGGCAACCGGCAGCTGCATGATTCATGTCGAATATTCCCGGACGGCTCTCCAAGCTACGACCTTGCCGTTGCAGGTGCGAAAGACTGGATCGCAAAAGGCAACTATATGGGCTCGAAAATCACCATTGCACCGGAAAACCTGACCTATGTCTATGACGCAATTGTACATATGGTGGATTTGGGATATACCGACATCAATGCCAATGTTGTATACGAAAAAGGGTGGACAAAAAAACATGCCGCTGCATTTTATCAACAGTTAAAAAAGGTCGCCGATTACTGGATCGACCACGATCTGTTCCTGACACACTATCTGGCACTGTTCAATGATACCTTTTTCAAGCCGCTGGAGGAGGATTATCTTGATAACTGGTGCGGAGGCACCGGAGCAATGTTAGCAGTTGACCCTGACGGGTATCTGTATCCATGTATCCGATATATGGAAAGCTCGCTTGGCACAAAAGTAAAGCCATTGCGCATCGGACATGTCGACACCGGAATCGCACAGACGGACTGTGACAGGAAGTGTGTGGATTGTCTCAATGCAGTAAACAGAAGAACCCAGTCAACCGATGAATGCTTTTATTGCCCCATCGCTGCCGGCTGCAGCTGGTGCAGCGCCTACAATTATCAGGAAAACGGTACCGCAGACAGCAGATGCACTTACATCTGTGATATGCATAAAGCGCGCAGTCTCGCAAATGTATATGCATGGAACAGCTGGTATCAGAAACACAACACAGACCAGTGGTTTCCAATGAACTGCCCAAAAGACCAGGCATTGGAAATCATAAATCAAACAGAATATGAAAAACTGACGAAACTGTCTACGGAGGTAAGAAACAATGTTATTAAAGCTTAAGAATGGAAATCAGATTAAAATCGAAAAAAGTATAAGAGAATACAACACTCGAATGCCGGACCATGACATTATGACGGTTACGGTTAAATATGAGCCCGCAGTCTTTGACACCCTTCTGGAATCCCTGTCGCCGGAAAACACTTCCGAAATCACCATTGTTAATGATGATAACAGCTCCAATACCTACAGCGGCTTTGCTGTCGACAACATGATTGAAGTAAACAGCTTTCATACACACGATGTTGCTATCCGGTTTCAAAAGAATCGTACTGACTCCGCTTCGAATGAGTACTGATTACTGCACACTGTTTTACAGCCAATGCTGCGCCAATCACAAAATCCCCTCTGGATGTCTCATTTCAGAGGGGGTATTCCTATTGAGGCAGAAAAACCAACAATTCCTCTTCCACTTCGATTTTCATTAACAAACACTTAATTATCAGATTTTATACGAAATTATTTTTAAAGGAAGGAATATGAGATTAAAATGCCTTTATTAAATAATCTTCCGGTGAGTATGCGAGAAGACATAAAAGATTGTGAATGCAGTGGATTACACAGCTATAATTATATTATAAAGCCAGGCGAAACATTTACGAGTACAGGTCTGAACGAATACTCTCTATCATAATCCGGCAACCGCACTTTTTTAATTTTTGTTCGAAAACTCAAATGATAAATGAATAGACTTTATATCCAGTTTGTGATATATTTAGCTTTTAGCAGCCAAGCCACAATATGAAAGCAGGTGATGATATATGACCGATCGGCAGTTGCGGTATATTAACCGATTAACCGTTTTTGTCAGAAAACTAACACCTGTCCCGTCAATCAGCATCTCCCACATCACAGGAAAAGTGCAATCACCACCGACAGCCCGTCGCAGACCGCATTGACAAAATATCACAATTATCGTGACAACCGCCGGAATGCTCCTTTTCCTGATGGAAGCCCACACCGATCCCCTCTCAAACAGTTCTTCCGTATCCATCTTATCCCCCTTTTCGCACTTTCCGTATTTTCCGCCTTTTTGCCAACTCAGGGGTGGTTTCAAAAAGTCGTACTGCCCCTGCTTCGAATGAAAACTGATTTTTGCGTGCAGCTCCCTGCCAGGGAGCAAATCTGGTTACTGCCCATTTTCCAGCACAGCTTTTCTCTCCGCCTCCCCCCGGGTCTCCACCATCACATCCAGCACAAAATTGCCGTTCTCTGTATAACAGAACATCTCCCCGTTTAATCTGGCTGCGGCCTCCGAAACGGTGCGAAGCCCGAAGCCATGATCGTGGCCTTTCTTGTCCGTCCGTACCTCCGTTCCCCGCTCCACATGCAGATCTTCTCTGCAGCGGTTTCGAATGCGGATCAGAATATAATTCTTGCTGTACTTCATCTGCACGGACCCCTCCCGGTCATTTTCCGCAAGCCCGCTTAAGGCGTCATATGCATTTTCCAGCCCATTGGAGAGAATCTGGCACAGCTCCATGTAAGGCAGCTCCTCCCCCACCTGTATATCCGTCCGGCACTCCACTCCGATCCCCTTAAATTTTTCCATATAGTGGACAAACACTGCGTTGACGTAAGGGTTGGCGCAAAACTGCTCCGATAGCTCCCCCATCTCCAGCTCCACTCCCTCCAGGTACGCCAGCGCCTCCTTTATATTTCCCGCGGCAAGCAGTCCTGAGAGCGTGGCCGTATACCCCTTCATATCATGCTTCATCCGCCGGATTCGCTGCTGATTTTCAAGCCGCGCCTCCAGTGAGAGCTTCTGCTCCTGCAAAATGCGCTCGCTCTGCTGCTTGCGGTAGAGCAGAAGCTGCCGGTAGAGCGATATAAAAATCGTACCGTAAGTCATCGGCATCAGAATCAGTATGAGAAAATAAGAGACAAGCTCCTGCGGTCTTGCCGTAATCAGCTCCGGGAAATTGCTCATCACCGCAAGCAGAATATAGTAGAGCGCTGTCATCCCGGCAAAGACACCCCACCCCCGGTTCACGGCCTCCTGCAGCTCCAGATAAGGCTTTCGCAGAAAGCGGACCGCCCACCACTCGATCAGCGGAAACAGCACAAGCCTTCCGATAAACATAAGTACATACTGTTCTCTGCCCAGATAGAAATCGATCACGTTCGTCACGACAATAATCCAGAGCGCAACCGTATCTGCCATGCAGAACGTAAAGAAAAACCTGCCTTTTCTGTCCTTCGAAACGAACCAGAAAAACAGCAGGCTTGGCAGCGTGCAGGTCAGAACGAATATCTTACCCATAACGCCCGCTCCCCACAGCACAAGCCCGGTCACATTAAACACAATCACGGGCAGCATGGCAATTCCCGTGAGCAGAAAGGTTTTCCTTCTGGAGTAGCGGGAACGGTACAGCATCATAAACAGAATTAAAATATGAAACAGAGACCAGAGTACGGAAATATCCCGAAACATCGTCATCGCTTCAGTCCACCTCCTCGAACAGAATCTCCTGATAGCGCCTTTTCACATCGGCAAAGTAACGCCTTGAAACCGGAATCTGTGTTCCGGCAACCGTAAGATCGGTACCGTAAAGCCCCTCCACATGATGCATATTGACGATGAAGCTCTGGTGACAGCGCATAAACGTATCGCCGCACACCTGTCCGGCAAGCTCGCTCAGCTTTCCCTTGTACTCCTGTACGCTTCCGTCCGTGCAGGAGATAAAAACCGAGTGCTCCCGGCTGCTGATATAAAGAACCTTTCCGTAAGGAATGCTCCCCACCCGCCCCCGCGCCTGAAAGGAAATCTTTTTCTCTCTTCCCTTCGCAAGGTTCTTTGCCACTCTCTTCAGCAGCTTTCTCAGATCCGCCTCCTGCACCGGCTTTAACAGGTACTGAACCGCATACAGATCATACGCTTCCCTGTAAAAATCATTGCTTGTGGAGACAAAACAGATCACCGCATCCTCCTGCTTTTCCCGCAGCTTTTTTGCCAGTTCGATTCCGTCCAGCACCTCATCCATAAAAATATCCAGAATGTACAGATCAAACAATATATTCTTTTTTTCAATATTTGCAAGCAGGCCGGCCGCACTGGGAAACACACAGACATCATAGCCCCCCAGAAAGCGCTTCAGGGACAGTGCATCCTCCATACAGTCGTCGCAGACCGCAATTCTCATAAGCATTCTTCCTCAAATCATAGTATACTTTAATTATAGCATGATTTTGTCCCGCCACCATGTCAATTTTGTCTTTTCCCGCGCTATTTTTGATCTGTAAATATTATATCCAAAATCAACTTTTCCATTCCTTCAATACGCTGGTATTCCTTCTCTGCCACCCGTTTCAATATTCTGCCGGGTCCGGCATAAAATCAGCTGTCCCCTCCTGGCTTTTCCCGAAAATCTGTTCCTCCGCGCCGCCTTCCCGATATCGCAGTCCTTTTGGCTGTGTAACTGTATACTCCGCACCGGTCAGCGTTTTGTGAGAAAAACTGTTAAAACCTGCTTCGCCACGCTGACAGGTCTTATTTAAAGGCATTCCCCGCCGGAAAAGTCCTTCGACTCCACCACCAGAAGACAGCCGGAAGAGAGAGAAATCTCCGCCTTGTCGTCCACGATCTCGTTGCTCACGCCGATGGTATGAAACGCCTTCATCGTGAAATTGTCCAGCGGATATTTCATCCCCTTAAGGGTTACCCCCGTCACATCCCCGCAGTAAGGAAGCAGCGACACGTACCGGCCGTACTGCCCGGCCTTCGGCAGCGTAATCGCAGCATTGATCAGACGGATGCGGTTGCATTCGTCAAGGATGCACATCTCCACCCCGGCTTCCAGTCCGATGCCAAGCACCGCAATATTCGCCAGTGCATGATCCAGACGCCCGCCGGTTGCGCCGATTACTGTGATATGCCGCGCCCCCCGCCGGATTGCCTCCCGCACGGCAAACTCCGTGTCCGTCAGATCCTTCTCCGGCTCCAGCTTGCAGATGTCGATCTCCTCCCGCCTGCGGAAATACTCCAGTGTATCCCGGTTGACCGAATCGAAATCTCCCACAAGAATGTCCGGACAGATATGGTTCCGATACATAAACTCCATACCGCCGTCCACCGCCATAATCACCTCAAAGCCGCCGTTTTTAAACAAATTTACCGCGAGACCGCCCTTTGTCTCACCCGCCGCCACAATCAGATACCTCATATGCTTCTCCTCTTTTTTTCACTGCATCCGGTCAAGAAAACCGGTTACATTCTCCTCAATGTTCCCCCGAAATACCGCAGATCCTGCCACAATCACATTTGCCCCGGCATCGATAACAGACCGCACGTTCTCCTTCGTGACGCCGCCGTCCACCTCAATATCCACTGCAAGCCCCTGTGCTCCGGCAAGCGCCCGCAGCGCCCGCACCTTATCCAGCGTGTAGGGAATCAGCTGCTGTCCGCCGAAGCCGGGATTTACGGTCATGACAAGCACCATGTCCGTCTTTGCCAGAACATGCTTCAGCGCCGAAACCGGCGTCGCCGGGTTTATGGCAACGCCGGCCCGAAGTCCCGCAGACTTCACCGCATCGACAGTGCGGTCCAGATGCCTGCAGGCCTCCGCGTGCACCGTCAGAATGTCCGCCCCCGCCTGCGCAAAAGCGTCGATGTAGCGGATCGGCTCCTCGATCATCAGATGCACGTCAAACACCCGCTTCGTACATTTTCGTATGGACGCCACAACCGGAATGCCGAAGGATATGCTGGGCACAAAACTTCCGTCCATCACGTCGATGTGTACATACTCCGCCCCCGCCCGGTCCAGCTGCAGAAGCTGCTCCCCCAACACCGCAAAATCAGCTGCCAGTATGGATGGTGATAAACAGTTCATGCCGCCTCCTAGTATTTTCGCATGTTTTTCAGCTCCTCAAAGAGAAGCCGATAGTTTCCGTAGCGCTCCGGGCTGATCCTTCCTGCATGAAGCGCCTCCTTCACACCGCAGTCCGGCTCGTTAATGTGGACGCAGCCGGCAAACCGGCACGACGCCTCATACGGGGCAAATTCCGGGTAGCATGTCCGAAGCATCTCCTTTTCCAGCCCCGGCATGTCCATGGAGCTAAACCCCGGCGTGTCCACTATGTAGGTCGGTTCAGTCCCTCCCGCCGACGCAGGGATAAGCTCCGCATGTCTCGTCGTGTGCTTTCCCCGCTCAATCTTCTCGCTGATGCCGCCGGTGGCCATGTGCACATTGGTCTGCAGCCGGTTGATCAGAGAGCTCTTTCCCACACCCGAGGGACCTGCCACGCTCGTGGTCTTTCCCGCCAGAAGCTTCGTTAAGGCCGACAGCTTCTCCCCGGTCCTTGCGCTCACAAACAAAACCGGATACCCGGTTCCCCGGTACAGAAACGGCAGCTTCCTCTGCTCCTCTTCCCCGATCAGATCGCACTTGTTAAAGCAGATGGCGGCGGGAATATCCCGATACTCCATCATGCACAGAAAGCGGTCCAGAAGATTCAGATTCGGCGCGGGCTTTGCCGCCGCAAACACCACAAGCGCCATGTCGATATTGGCCACGGCCGGCCGCACCAGCTCGTTTTTCCGCGGCAGAATCCGCTCCACATTCCCGGTGCGCGCCTCCCCGTCCAAAACGGCAATCTCCGCCAGATCTCCCACCAGCGGCTTTATGCCCTGCTTCCGAAATATGCCTTTTGCCCGGCACTCGTACACGCGGCCGTCTCCCGCGTGCACATAGTAGAAGCCGGAAATACCTTTTATAATTCTTCCCTGCATACGCCTACTGCTTTGTGAAGCTGACATTGTACGTCTCGGTTTCCGTGGACGTCTCCGAGAGTCCCTCCTCGTCCACCGTCACAATGGTCCAGGTGATTAAAAGCGTTCCGGAGCTGCTCTCCAGGTCGCTGAAGCTCACGTAGAGGGAGCCGTCCACATCCTCGCTGGCCGTGTGGGAAGCGCCGCCGCTCTCCGTCAGCGTGTAGGTGGCGCTGACCGCATCCTGCGGCGCGTTGTAGGTGGCATCGTAGCTGTAATACTCGTTCTCCGGCTCATCCGGTTCATCCGGCTCATCCACGGTCTCCGGCCCCAGGCTTACGGTGATGGTGATCTCCGTGCCCGCCGGGACGGTCTTATCGCTCTTAATGCTCTGGCTGATCACAAGGCCTGCCTCCACGCTGTCGCTGTAAGCTTCCGCCACATAGACCTTAAGGCCACTCTTCTCCAGCGTGTTGACCGCGCTCTCCTCACTGGCGCCCAGAACGCCCGGCACCGTCACAGCC
>CATJJD010000116.1 GCA_949740385.1 uncultured Lachnospiraceae bacterium | reverse complement strand
GGCTGCCCAAAAGGCTCTGACTGTGGCTGCAAACGGAAGTTTTCTCAGCCTGACTGCAACTGGGGATGGGATTCCTCCAGAAACAAATATTTTTTCGGTAATCGGTATTGAATTATCTTTTATGACCGGAAGTGGTATATTCCTTGACGTATATGCATTTGAACCTGGCTGGATTGCCAATACACGGCAGGATACACTGACAGAAGGCGAGCATATCGAATGTCTGGAGTATTTTCGAAGCGCTTACTATTTAAGCAAACTGTTTGACCGAAAACAATCGCAAAAGATAATTTGCAATTACTGTAAAAATGAAGGATTTGAACTTTAAACTACTTCAAAGGGCGGAAACAGCTCATGTGAACTGTTTCCACCCTCTGTACCTTACGGCCGTCCTGCATATTCCGAATACTGTTCTACCCGCAAAATGCCTTTACTTTCTTATAAATCCCCTCCGCGTCCAGCTCATACTTATGAATCAGCTCATTCGCCGGTCCGGACTCGCCGAAGCAGTCGTTTACGCCGATGCGCAGCAGCTTCGTCGGAGCCTTTTCGCAGAGCACCTCCGCCACGGCGCTTCCAAGCCCGCCTGCGATAAAATGCTCCTCAACGGTGACCACTTTCCCTGTCTTTGCCGCGGATGCGGTCACAAGCTCCTCATCGAGAGGCTTAATCGTGTGGATATTGATAACCTCCGCGTCAATTCCGTCGGCAGCAAGGAGATTTGCCGCGTCGACAGCATACGACACCTCCAGACCGGTGGCAAATATCGTCACGTCGCGGCCCTCGCGAAGGGTGATCCCCTTTCCGATTTCAAACCGGTAATCCGGATTGTCGTTGATCACCGGAACCGCCAGACGGCCGAAACGCAGGTAGACCGGCCCCTCATGCTCGTAAGCGGCCTTCACCGCCGCCTTCGCCTCAACGTCGTCGGAAGGGTTGATGACAACCATGCCCGGAATTTCCCGCATCAGCGCCATATCCTCCAGGCACTGGTGCGTCGCGCCGTCCTCCCCCACCGAGATGCCCGCGTGGGTTGCGCCGATCTTTACGTTCAGGTGCGGATAGCCGATGGAGTTGCGCACCTGCTCATAGTTGCGCCCCGCCGCAAACATGGCAAAGGAGCTGATAAACGGCACCTTGCCGCAGGTGGAAAGGCCCGCCGCGATGCCCGTCATGTTGCACTCCGCAATACCGCAGTCCCAGTGGCGGTCCGGAAATTCTTTCTGAAAAATGCCGGTTTTTGTGGCCCCCGCAAGGTCGGCATCCAGTACGATCAGATTCTCATGCTCTCTGCCCAGCTCCGCCAGCGAGTTGCCGTAGCTGTCTCTTGTTGCAATCTTCTTTACTTCTGACATAATGCTTCACCTGCTTTCTCCAGTTCTTCCATGGCAATTCTGTATTCCTCATCCCCCGGCGCTTTTCCGTGCCATCCGGCCTGGTTTTCCATGAAGGATACGCCCTTTCCCTTTATGGTCTTTGCAATGATGGCAGTCGGCTGCCCCTTCGTCTCCCTGGCCTCTTTAAAAGCCGCGCGGATCTGGTCAAAGTCGTTGCCGTCGATCACAATGGTATGGAAATTGAACGCCTCAAACTTCTTATCAATCGGGTAAGGAGAGCATACCTTGTCGATCTCTCCGTCGATCTGCAGGTTGTTGTTGTCCACAATCACAACCAGGTTGTCCAGCTTTCTGTGGCCCGCCCACATGGCGGCCTCCCAGATCTGTCCCTCCTGAATCTCGCCGTCTCCGGTGAGCGCATATACCCGGTAGTCCTTATTGTCGAATTTGCCCGCAGCCGCCATTCCCACAGCCGCGGAGAGTCCCTGCCCCAGAGAGCCGCCGGACATGTCCACCCCCGGGATATGCTTCATATCCGGGTGTCCCTGCAGGTAAGAGCCGGTGTGGCGCAGTGTGGTCAGATCCTCCTTCGGGAAAAAGCCGCGCTCCGCCAGCACGGAGTAGAGTCCCGGCGCAACGTGTCCCTTTGAGAGGACGAAGCGGTCCCGGTCTTCCAGCTTCGGATTTTTGGGATCAATATGCATCTCCTCAAAATACAGCCAGGTAAAAATATCAGCGGCAGACAGCGACCCGCCCGGATGTCCGGACTTCGCACTGTATACCGCGGTGACAATGCTTTTGCGAACTGCGTTCGCAGTTTTCTGAAGCTCCAAATTGGTCATAGCGTCTCCTTTTATCTTTATTTTGCCCCTGCTTCTCAGAGTTCGGTCCTTCCCTGCAGCGCCCGAAGGAGCGTGACCTCGTCGATATACTCCAGATCGCCCCCCACGGGAACGCCGCTGGCGATCCGCGTAACCCTTATGCCGGTCGGTTTGATCAGCTTGCTTATGTACATCGCTGTGGTTTCACCCTCCAGACTGGAGTTCGTTGCTACGATCACCTCGTCCACATCCCCCGCCAGCCGGGACATAAGCTCTTTGAGCCTTATGTCGCCGGGGCCGATTCCAAGCATCGGAGAGATCGCGCCGTGCAGTACGTGGTACACCCCCTCGTACTTCCCGGTCTTTTCGTAGGCCACCAGGTCGCGGGTGTTCTCCACCACCATAATCGTCTTTTTATCCCTGGCGCTGTCGGCACAGACCGGGCACAGCTCCTGGTCCGTAAGGTTAAAACAGCAGCTGCAGTAGCGGACATTGTTCTTCGCGGAGAGGATCGCGGAGGACAGTGCCTCCACATGCTCCTTTGGCATACTCAGTATATGAAATGCCAGCCGCTGTGCGGATTTGGCGCCGATTCCCGGAAGCGAGGACAGTTCCTCAATTAATCTGGCAATTTCGCCGCTGTAGTAATCCATCAGAACGGAAGACCCCCGCCCAGTCCGCCCAGACCTCCCGTGATGGAAGCCATGGACTTCTGCGAAACTTCGTCTATCTGCCGCAGCGCCTCGTTGGTCGCAGCCATGATCAGATCCTCGAGCATCTCAATATCATCCGGGTCCACAACCTCCTCCGCAAGCTTTACCTTCGTGACCTCATGTCTGCCCGACACGGTCACTTCCACGGCGCCGCCGCCCGCCGCCGCCGTAATTTCCTTTTCCTCAAGCTCCTTTTGCGCTTCCTCCATCTGCTTTTGCATCTTCTGCGCCTGCTTCATGAGATTGTTCATATTTCCCGGCATACCGCCCGGAAATCCGCCTCTTCTCGCCATGTCTGCTCCTTCCTTTTCACACTTTTTTAACTGCAATTTTCCCTAAAAATTTTCTTCCTCAATCGGAAAGTCGATCAGCTCCCGCAGATCCGGCACCGTCTCCTTCGCCGTGCGGGCCCCCTCGTTCATTCGAAGCACCACCTCCGGCTCTCTGCCGATGCGCTCGGAAATCACCCTCTTAAATCCGCTCATGCTGCCGGCCCGGTCCTCGTTCAGATAGCCGAACGCCGCCGGGTCGTCGAACACCAGAAGCAGCTCTGCATTTGCCCCAAGGCTTGGCACCGCCCGGCTCAGATACTGTCTTGCAATGCCTCCGGCCTCGGACAGAATCGCCCGCCAGCTTCGGATAACGGTCTGAATATCCTCCGGTACCGCCTTCGGCAGAAGCGCCTTCTCCCGCGGTGCTTCCGCCTCGCGGGGTGCAGGCGCAGCCGGGGACGACGAAGCGAACGCGCCGCTCTCCAGCCTGCGTTCAATGCTGTCCAGCCGGTCAGCCAGAGATCCAATGTCCTGCTCCATCTGAGGCTTACAGAGCCGGATAATGGCAATCTCCGCCAGAATCCGCTTCTGCGTCGCGTATCGGAGCTGACTTCCCAGCTCCGAAAAAATACGAATGTAGCGCATCAGTACGTCCGGCTTTACCATTGCGGCCTCTTCCTTTAACGCCGCCAGATTGTCCGCCGACATGTCCAGCGTCTCCTCCATGTCGTCGCAGCTCTGGATCAGCAGCAGATTCCTCATATACCAGGAAAAGTCGTCGACAAGCTGCCCCAGCTCACGCCCCTCGTCCGTCAGGGCGTCAATTGTCCGCACGGCGGCGGCCACGTCCTTCTCAATGATACAGCGCAGAAGTCCGGAAAACACCTCGGTGTCCACCGCCCCCAGCACATCCAGAACATTGTCATACGTCAGCTTTTCCCCCAGGTGGAATGCGATGCACTGGTCCAGCAGGCTGAGCGCGTCCCGCATGGAGCCGTCCCCCGCCTTCGCCACGTAGCGCAGCGCTTTTTCCTCCGCCTCCACATTCTCTCTGCTCATCAGCTCCCCAAGGCGCTCCGCGATCGTGTCGATGGAAATCCGGTGAAAATCGTAGCGCTGGCAGCGGGACAGTATGGTAATCGGTATCCGGTGCGCCTCCGTCGTGGCGAGAATGAAAATCACGTATGACGGCGGCTCCTCCAGTGTCTTTAAGAGCGCGTTGAAGGCTCCTGCGGACAGCATATGCACCTCGTCGATAATATAGACCCGGTATTTTCCCTCCGTCGGGCGGTATGCGACCTCCTCCCTGATCTGGCGTATGTTGTCCACGCCGTTGTTGGAGGCCGCGTCGATCTCGACGACGTTCATGGAAGTCCCCTCTGCAATGCTCCTGCAGAGGCTGCAGCACCCGCAGGGACTTCCGTCCTTCGGATTCTCACAGTTGACCGCCCGCGCAAAGATTTTGGCAACGGTAGTCTTGCCTGTTCCTCTCGTTCCGCAGAACAGATATGCATGTCCCAGGCGGTCTGCCCGGATCTGGTTTTTCAATGTTGTGACAATATGCTCCTGCCCTTTTACATCCTCAAACTCCTGCGGGCGGAACTTACGGTATAGCGCCGTGTAGGACATAGCTGTTACCTCTAATCACCGAAGCTGATTCCGGTTCTCTTTGCCTCCCTGATCATCTGGCTGTCAGGCTCTACGATCTTAAGCTTGCCCGCAACTTCGCCGAGCGGTACCTTCTTTGTCTTGTTGTTGATCATCGCGATCATGTAGCCGTAGTCGCCGTCCATAATTGCCTTGGCCGCCGCCGCGCCGAGTCTCGTACACAGCACCCGGTCGTAAGGGCACGGGCTTCCGCCGCGCTGGGTGTGTCCCGGAACGGTCACGCGAACCTCGACTCCGCAGGCTTCCTTGATCTGGTCTGCAATCTCGTAGGACACGGACGGATACTTGCGGTCCGCAAGCTTTGCCTTGTACTCTTTTTTGGACAGAGCCGCATCCTCTTTGGAGATGGCGCCCTCCGCCACCGCAAGAATGGTGAAGCCCTTTCCGGCTTTGCTGCGCTTCTCGATGGCGTCCACGACACTCTTAATATCGTAAGGAATCTCCGGCAGCAGAATAATGTCCGCTCCGCCCGCGATGCCCGCGTACAGCGTCAGCCAGCCCACCTTGTGTCCCATTACCTCCACGATAAATACGCGGTTGTGGGACGCCGCGGTGGTATGAATGCAGTCGATGGCGTCCGTCGCAATGTTGATGGCGCTCTGGAAGCCGAAGGTCATGTCGGTGCCGTATATGTCGTTGTGAATCGTCTTCGGAAGGTGGATCACGTTTAAGCCCTCCTCGCGAAGCAGATTGGCAGTCTTTTGCGTTCCGTTGCCGCCGAGAATAACCAGACAGTTCAGGTTCAGCTTATAGTAGGTCTGCTTCATCGCCTCCACCTTGTCCAGACCGTTCTCGTCCGGCGTGCGCATCAGCTTGAACGGCTGACGGCTGGAGCCCAGGATCGTGCCTCCCTTTGTCAGTATCCCCGAAAAATCGGCGGATGTCAGCAGACGATAGTTTCCGTAAATCAACCCCTTGTAACCATTCTCGAAGCCGTACACTTCAAGCTCGCTCACATTGCAGGCAAGCCCCTTGACGACACCTCTCATCGCCGCGTTCAGCGCCTGGCAGTCTCCGCCGCTTGTAAGCATTCCAATTCTCAACATACTCTCTCCTCCTGTCTGATTGTCCCCCGCCTGCACACCGCCCGGCGGGTGTTATACTCGTCTATAACGCCGGTTTTTATTATAATATACTTTCACGGCAAGAACAAGACCTCTCAAAACTTATCCGCAAAACTTTGCTGGTGACATCCGCCGGAAAAATGATATAATAAAACAAATAACAAGAGGAGGACAAAGACATGATTATTGAATTTGAAGATCCCCTGATTACCGGCAATGACACGATCGACGGGCAGCACCGGGAGCTGATCGACCGCATTGCACAGTTCGTCCGCTGCTGCGAGCAGGGCGAAAGCAAGGTTAAGGCCATCAAAATGCTCGATTATCTGGACGAATACACCAATTATCACTTCACCGCCGAGGAGAAGCTGCAGGAGGAAGTGAGCTATCCGGAGCTTCCGCAGCACCGGACGAAGCACGAGGAGTTTAAAAAGACCATCAGCTCCCTCTACGACTATCTGGACGAGAACGAGGGACCGACGGAGGAGTTCACCGAGCTCGTGAAGAAAAATGTGGTTTCCTGGCTGATGAACCATATCAAAGCCTTTGACCGGTCCGTTGCGGAATATATCAATCTTGTGGAGAATCCGGACCGGCTGTAAGAAAATTTCACCGTGTAAGAATATTGGGGAAAAGCAGCTTGAAATATCGCGCAGACGATGGTATTTTTGATACGGACAGAAAGCACCCGCTCCAGCGCGGATGCTCCGAGTTCAGGCTAAAAGCCTGTCCTCACGGACACCGCCTATCCTGTATGACAGGATAGGCATTTTTATTTGCGGTTATGATTTCTCAATTCTGACACGAAGATACATAAATGGCAATTATTTCTTATCTTCCTCCGCCTGAAATCGCCCGCTGGCCCCGCAAGGCAGCACGAGCCCGCCGGCGGACACCGGCAGTCCGATCTCATCTGCCGCTATATTTCCCGCAAATTCCCCCAGCTGCGTGTGCATCATGTAGGAGAGCACCGCGGGCTGCAGCCCGGTTGTGTAGGAATTAATCAGGAAAAACAGCGGATCGTCTGTGAGAAGCTGCCGGCACAGTCCGATCAGCCCGTAAATGCTGTCCTCGATTTTCCAGATCTCACCCTTTGGCCCCCGCCCGTAAGACGGCGGGTCCATAATTACCGCTTCATAGTGATTACCGCGGCGAATCTCACGCTCCACAAACTTCACGCAGTCGTCCACAAGCCAGCGGACCGGCGCACCGCCGAGGCCGGAAGACGCCGCATTCTCCTTCGCCCAGGCAACCATGCCCTTTGAGGCGTCCACATGGGTCACATGCGCCCCCGCCGCGGCCGCAGCCAGCGTGGCGCCCCCGGTGTAGGCAAAAAGATTTAAGACTCTGACCTGCCTGCCGCCCTCTGCCGCCCTCTGAATCAGCCGGGAAAACCAGTCCCAGTTCGCCGCCTGCTCCGGAAACAGTCCCGTGTGCTTGAAGCTGAAGGGCTTTAAGTGAAACGTCAGCTCTTTTTGAATCGGAAGCCTATAGCGGATCTCCCACTCCTGCGGCAGCCGGAAAAATTCCCATTCCCCGCCGCCCTTTGCGCTGCGGTGGTAATGACCGTTTTTATTTTTCCACCCTTGCTCTCTGCGGGGTGTATCCCAGATCACCTGCGGGTCCGGCCGCACCAGAATATACGCTCCCCAGCGCTCCAGCTTCTCACCCCCGGAGCAGTCGATCACCTCGTAGTCTTTCCATCCGTCTGCCAGCCACATCTGCCGCACCCTTCCCTTCCTGCATCTGTTTTTATCCACATTTATTTTTATCCATTATGGGGGATTTGCCGCAAAAAATCAATGTCGGGATTCACATTTGTTGACGT
>CATJJD010000115.1 GCA_949740385.1 uncultured Lachnospiraceae bacterium | reverse complement strand
GCCCGCGTCGTCCACCGCCCGGTGGTGCGTGTCCAGCGCCACGTTCAGCGCGTGGGCCACCGTGTCCAGCTTAAACCGGTTGAGGTTCGGCATCAGGACCCGGGCAAGCGCCACCGTGTCAAGAACCGTCTTACTACAGTCGATTCCCAGTCTTCTGCAGTTTTCCTTTATAAAGCTCATGTCGAAATCCGCGTTGTGGGCCACCATGACGCAGCCCTCGCAAAATTCCATAAACCGGGGCAGAATCTCCTCGATGGTCGGCGCGTCGATCACCATCGCGTCGTTTATCGTCGTGAGCTGCTCGATACGGAAGGGAATCGGCGTCTGCGGATTTACAAAAGTGGAAAAACGATCGACGACCGCCCCCTCCTCCACCTTCACCGCCCCGATCTCGATAATCCGGTTCACCGCCGGGCTAAAGCCCGTCGTCTCCAGATCGAACACCACATAAGAGTCTCTGAGGGACTGATCCTTACTGTTGCCTACAATGCCCTTCAGGTCGTCCACCAGATACGCCTCGACGCCGTAGATGACCTTGAAGTCCTCGCTGTGCTCCGCCACATGGTTCGCCTCCGGGAACGCCTGCACGTCGCCGTGGTCCGTGATGGCGATAGCCTTATGCCCCCACTTCATGGCGCATTTCACAATGTCCTTCACATCCGACACCCCGTCCATATCGCTCATCTTCGTGTGGCAGTGCAGCTCCACCCGCTTTACGGCGCTGTTGTCCATCCGGCTCACCGTAAAGTCCGTCCCCTTCTTCACGCCGACGATGGAGCCGATGGTCAGCTCCGCGTCGAACCGGTCGATGGTTGCAATTCCCTTGACCTTCACAAACCGGCCCTTCGCAATCTCCTTTAAGAGCTCCCCCACCTCCTCCGTCTTCGTGAACAGCTTCAAAATAATCGTATCGGTGAAATCCGTCACCGTAAAAATAACAAT
Organism: uncultured Lachnospiraceae bacterium; assembly: GCA_949740385.1. Taxonomy (GTDB): domain Bacteria; phylum Bacillota; class Clostridia; order Lachnospirales; family Lachnospiraceae; genus Roseburia. The sequence goes on along the minus strand of CATJJD010000115.1, from coordinate 6,694 downwards.
AGACTTCTCCCCCCGTATATCGCGCCGGTCCACCGACAGAATCTGCCCGTGGATCACCACCTCGCCGATCGGTCCGTCGATCTTTTCGATCTCCATCGGCTCCTCGCCGAAATCTCTGCCGTAAATCACGTCCGGGTTCATGGACTTTTTGCTGCCCTCATAGTCAAACCTCCGGCGGAACTCTCCCTTCTTCTCCGGTGCGCTCTTCCTGTTTGCAGGATTTCCGTCATTGCTTGTAGCTTTTGCATGAAAATCATCGGCATTTTTCGCCATTTTTCTGGTATTTTTTACCATTTCCTTCGGGGAATCCCCGTCGGCTTCTGACGCCTGATAAGACGGCTCCTGCATATCGGAGCGGGCCAGCTTCGTCCGCTCCACAATGCTTTTCACCTCCTGGGCCAGCTGCAGATCAGAATTTCTGCGGTACTCGCTCTCCTTCGGCCTTCGCAGCTCCTTTTGAATGATCAGATTCATGCCGCAGCGCTCGCATACAATCTTCTCCAGAAATTCCATGATCTCCTCACTGCGGGTCTTTGCGATGATCGTGTCGTCCATCGTAAGAATCATGTGGTCCGGCCCGTCGAACTCCATCTCTGCGGTGCGCAGCAGATTGTATGCCAGCACGCTGTAGCGGTTCAGCTCCTCGAGCATGCTCTCACGGTAAACCTCAATCAGAGTCTTCGGCGTGTACTGCTCCGACAGACAGAAGCTCTCGATAATCTTCACCTCCACCTGCTTTCCACCGAAAATCTGGCTGCGGATCGCCTCCTCCAGCCGCCATATATTGCGCTTGAAGATCAGTCTCTTTGCATGCAAATAGACGCGAATATGATCGTGATCATGATTCGCGCTTATCTTTGTTACTTCTGCAGTTTCCAAAAGCCCTTCCAGCTCCCCGTCCAGAGAGAGCGTCGGAAAGGCGTCCTTAAACGGTTTTGTCATTTCATCCCCCAGTGATCCAGCTCATAGCGCAGCGCAGCAAGAAGCTCTCCTTCCGGCACCCTTCTGCAGATTTCCCCGCGCTTTATAATCAGTCCCTCCCCGATGCCTCCCGCGATGCCGAGATCCGCCTCTTTTGCCTCTCCCGGGCCGTTCACCGCACAGCCCATCACTGCAACCTTAATGTCCAGCGGATAGTCCGAAACCATTTCCTCCACCGCATTGGCAAGGCCGATTAAGTCGATCCTTGTCCTGCCGCAGGTCGGGCAGGAAACCACCTCAATGCCGCCTCTGCGAAGCCCAAGGGTTCTTAAGATCAGCCTGGCGGAGCTAATCTCCTCCAGCGGGTCCCCCGTCAGGGACACGCGGATCGTATCGCCGATCCCCTGGCTTAAGATCAGCCCAAGCCCGATGGCGGACTTAATGTTTCCGGCCGTCACGGTCCCCGCCTCCGTGATTCCCACATGGAGCGGGTAATCGGTTTTATCCGCGATCAGCTCGTGGGCGTGTACGCACATGAGTACGTCGGACGACTTGATGCTGATCACCAGGTTGTCGTAGCCGCACTCCTCAATCATGTGCACCTTGTCCAGCGCGCTCTCCACAAGCCCCTCCGCCGTGACGCCGCCGTACTTTGCCACAAGCTCCTTCTCCAGCGAACCGCTGTTTACCCCGACACGTATCGGGATATTACGCTCTTTCGCCGCGTCCACCACGGCCTTAACCCGATCCTTTCCGCCGATATTGCCGGGATTGATGCGGATTTTGTCCGCGCCGTGCTCGATGGCCGAGATGGCCAGCCGATAATCGAAGTGAATGTCCGCCACCAGCGGAATCGTTATGCTTTTCTTAATGTCAGAGAGCGCTGGGGCGGCGTCCATCGTGGGAACCGCACAGCGAATGATCTCACAGCCCGCCTTTGCCAGCCGGCCGATCTGCTCCGCCGTAGCGGAAACATCCTCGGTTTTCGTGTTTGTCATGGACTGAATCGCAATGGGATTGTCTCCCCCCACTGCCACGCCGCCGATGTTTATTGTTTTCGTCTTATGTCTTTTCATATCCGCCTCACCCGTCTCAGTGCACAAACAGTCTCCGTATATCGTTAAACATCACCGCAAACATCAGAAGGAACAGAAGGATAATTCCCACCAGATGTACAAAGCCCTCCCGGTTCGGGTCGATCTTCTTTCCGCGCACGGCCTCTGCCAGAAGGAACACCAGACGCCCCCCGTCCAGCGCCGGAAGGGGCAGAAGGTTCATGACGCCCAGGTTTGCCGACAGCAGAATCACCCAGTTCAGCACGTTTAAAAACGCCGTGTAGTAGCCCTCGCTCTCGACGGCCTCCGTGTAGGTGTCACCCATATTTTTGACGATCCCCACCGGACCGCTCAGCTCGTTGAAGGACAGCCGGCCGGTCACCAGCATCCGCAGGCTCTGCAGCGTCGTGTACACCCAGTAGCGCACCTCGTAGAAGCTGTTCTTAAGATTCGTCAGCAGATTTCCCTTCTCGCGGACCTGGCGGTAGCTGAAGCCGTACAGATAGCGCCCGCTCTCCTCGTCCAGCTTCGGCGCAAGCCTTGTGGTATATCGCTCTCCCTCTCTCAGGAAGGTGATGTCTACGGTCTCCCCCGGATGAAACATGGAGTAAGCGCTCACCTCCCGGTAAAAATGGATGGACATGTTATTGATCTTTACAATGGTATCCCCCGCCTGCATCCCTGCCTCCTCCGCCGCAAAGCCCGGCAGCACATCCGTAATGGTCGGTTTGTCGCAGCCGATGCAGGACATGAGAACGAAGGCGAACACGAAAGCCATGATAAAGTTGAAGAGAGGCCCTGCCGCCACCACGCTCATGCGGGCCCACACGGACTTCGCCCCGAAGGCGCGCTCGTCGTCGGACTCCTCGTCCTCCCCCTCCATCATGCAGGCTCCGCCGAAGGGGAGCAGCTTGACGGAATACTTCGTCTCCCCCTTCTGCACGCCGAAAATCGTCGGCCCAAGGCCCAGGGAGAACTCGTTGACCCTTATGCCGTTGGCCTTCGCCAGCCAGAAATGGCCCAGCTCATGAAAAATAACAATGACACTAAATACAATTAACGCGATTATAATACTCAAATTACCACCTGCCACCTGTGAATTCACAGACTTCCTGCTCTGTCGCCAATATTTCCTCCACATCCGGGTGTTCGCAGAAGCTGCAGTGCTCCATCGCCTCCCGGATGATCTCCTCAATCTGTAAAAATGCGATCTTCCCTTTCAGAAAAAGCGCCACCGCCTGCTCGTTGGCCGCATTGTACACGGCCGGCATATTGCCGCCCCGCAAAAGCGCCGTCCTGGCCAGCGCAAGGGCGCCGAAGGTATCCGTATCCGGCCGCTCGAAGGTCAGGCTGACCGTCTCAAAGAGATCAAGCCGCTTTCCGGAAAGCGGCAGGCGCTTCGGATAGTACAGCGCGTACTGAATCGGCAGGCGCATATCCGGCGTGCCCAGCTGCGCCATCACGGCACCGTCCTCGTACTCCACCGCCGAGTGGATCACGCTCTGGGGATGCACCACAACCTCGATCTGTTCCGGCGAGACATCGAACAGCCACCGGGCCTCCATCACCTCAAGCCCCTTGTTTGCCAGGGTGGAGGAGTCGATCGTAATCTTTTTCCCCATGGTCCAGTTCGGATGCTTCAGCGCCTCTTTAGCCGTAACCTCTCTTAGCTCCTCCCGCTTCCTGCCGCGGAAGGGGCCTCCCGACGCCGTCAGAAGAATTTTTCTGACCGCATTGTGCTCATTGCCCTGCAGCGACTGGAAAATTGCGCTGTGCTCGCTGTCCACCGGAAGAATCGACACGCCCCGCTCCCTGGCCAGCGGCATAATGATGTGCCCTGCCGTCACAAGCGTCTCCTTGTTGGCAACTGCAATGTCAGCTCCCGCCTCGATGGCCGCAATGGTGGGCCGTATGCCGAGCATCCCGACGATGGCCGTCACCACAATATCAGACGACGCCTCCGTGGCCACAGCAGTCAGCCCCTCCATGCCGGAGTACACCGGAACAGAGAGGTCCGCAGTCTTAATCCGAAGCTCTGCAGCATCCCGCTCCTCCCACACGCTCACAAGCTTCGGGCGAAAACGGCGCATCTGCTCCTCCAGCTTTGCGATATTGCCGCCGCAGGAGAGCGCCGTCACCGCAATATCCCCCTGCTCCTCCGCAACCGACAGCGTCTGCGTCCCGATGGAGCCGGTGGAGCCAAGCACCGCAATCCTTTTGCGAATGCCGCCTTTATTCAAATCTCTTCTCATAATATCATATACCCTGCAAGATAAAATATGATCGGAGCCGTGATAATCATACTGTCAAATCGGTCCAGTATGCCTCCGTGCCCCGGAATCAGTTTCCCGTAATCCTTGATTTCGTAGTTGCGCTTGATGGCCGACGCCGTCAGATCCCCCACCATGGAGATCAGAGCCGCCGCCGCCGCGATCACCGCCAGCATCCCGATCTCCCTCGCCCCCAGCGACATCTGCTCCCGAAAGCCGTAGCAGTAGAGCGCCGTAAGGAGCGCAGATCCCAAAACGCCCCCCACGGCCCCCTCCACCGACTTCTTCGGGGAGAGCTTCGGCGACATCTTATGCCTGCCGATCAGCATCCCCACACAGTAAGCGCATGTGTCACAGCCCCAGGAGCACAGAAACACGAGAAACGCCAGGTAAACCCCGTGCTGCATCATCCGCAGCCGGTACACATAGGACAGCATCACCGCCACATAAAACAGCCCGAAGAACGCCGCCATCACCTGTCTGCTGTGATATTTCGGCCAGGCGAACACAAACACAAACATGAGGGCGATCAGATACGCCAGAAAGAGCACCGACTGCTCCGGCAGAAACTGCCACTGCAGATCGCAGTAGAACACGAGAGCAGCCAGATAGCCCGCAACGGCCGGCAGCTTCTTTTCCATATCGAACACCCGGTAGAGCTCATACATGCCGATGCAGGAGACGGCAAATACCGCGGCCAGAAGAATTCCGCCACCCGCGATAATAACCGCAACCGCCAGCACAACAAGCACAATCCCGCTCAACAATCTCGTCCTAAACATGCTCTGCCTCCGCGCTCTTATGTCTTTTTGGCTCCCTCGTGCCGCCGAAGCGCCGGTCTCTCCTGCTATACTCCTCCACCGCAAGCGCAAGCTCCCGCTTTCCGAAGTCCGGCCAGGCCACATCCGTGAAATAAAATTCGCTGTAGGCCAGCTGCCACAGAAGATAGTTGGACAGCCGCAGCTCCCCGCCTGTGCGGATTAAAAGATCCGGGTCCGGAAGCTCCTTTGTGTCCAGGAAGGACGAGAAGCACTTCTCGTCAATGTCAGCTGCCGCAAGCTTCCTGTCGGCGCAGTCTTCGGCAATGCGGCGCACGGCTCTTAACATCTCGTCCCGGCTCCCGTAGTTGATGGCAATCGTGAGATTTAATCCCGTGTTGTCCGCGGATGCCAGCTCCAGCTCTCTGATCCGCTTCTGAAAGGCCTCGGCGAGACGGCCCGTCTCGCCGATCACCCGCACCCGCATGTTGTTTTTGTCCGCCGTCTTAATACAGTTTTTCAGATAGCTCTCCAGAAGCTTCATGAGCGCATCCACCTCGGAACCGGGACGGCTCCAGTTCTCCGTCGAGAAGGCATAGAGCGTCAGATAGCGGATTCCCAGCGCATCCGCCGCCTGACACACTGTCTCCACATTTTTCGCCCCCACCGTGTGCCCGTAGTTGCGGGGCATTCCCCTTTTCTTCGCCCATCTTCCGTTCCCGTCCAGAATAATTGCCACATGCTCCGGTATTTTCATATTTCCAGTCACCTCGCGCATAAAAGGGACATGCAACGCAATGCCCCTCCTCTCTCCTGTGATTCCAGCCTGTATGAGCTTCTGCAATCAGACAGTAAGTATCTCCTTCGATTTTCCGTCCACCGCCTTATCAATCTTTACCACATACTGATCCGTCAGCTTCTGGATTCCGTCCTCAAGATCCTTGATCTGATCCTCGGATATGTCCTCGGTCTTTCCGAGCTTTTTGAACTGATCCATGGCGTCGCGCCGGATATTGCGCACCGCGACCTTCGCGTTTTCACCCTTTTTCTTTAATTCCTTCGCCAGCTCCTTACGGCGTTCCTCCGTGAGCTCCGGGAACACCAGGCGGATCACCTTGCCGTCGTTGGTCGGATTGATGCCCAGATCCGATGTGAGAATCGCCTTCTCAATGACCTTCACCATCGACGCCTCCCACGGCTGAATCTGGATCATGCGGGGCTCCGGGACATTGACGTTTGCAACGCTCTGGATTGGCGTCGGAGAGCCATAGTAATCCACTCTCAGCTTGTCCAAAAGATGCGGGTTCGCCCGGCCTGCCCGGATGCCGGAGAAATCCTCCTCCAGATTCGAAAGCGTCTTGCCCATCTTCTCCTCATATACTACCAGTCTCTCATCCATACTGCACCTCCTGTATAAATCTTACTGCCGCAACGGGAAATTCCGAAAGCGGGAAGCCGTAAAACGATCCCTTCATCCCGGTCAGACCGTAACCTTCGTCCCGCGGAAACTGCCCTTCACCGCATTGACAATGCTGTTCTCCTCATTCAGCCCGAACACATACATCGGCATATGGTTCTCCATGCACATAACGGAGGCCGTCAGGTCGACCACCGCAAGCTTCTGGCTGATAACCTCCTCTATGGACACCTCGTCGCACTTCTTCGCGCCCGGATTCGGCTTCGGGTCACT
>CATJJD010000114.1 GCA_949740385.1 uncultured Lachnospiraceae bacterium | reverse complement strand
CGGAGGAGGAGAGCAAGTTCGGCATACGAAGAGAGGAGACGCTCTCACTGGTGAAAAGCGCGGCGAAGCTTCCTCATATCCGGATTCGGGGGCTGATGACCATCGCTCCTTTTGCAAAAGACCCGGAGGAAAATCGCCCGTACTTCAGGCAAATCCGGCAATTATCTGTTGACATTGCAGGTGAAAACATAGATAATGTATCTATGGAATGCTTATCAATGGGAATGACCGGGGACTACGAGGTTGCCATCGAGGAGGGCGCTACGATGGTGAGAGTTGGAACCGGCATTTTTGGTGAGCGTCATTATGATGTCTGAGGTATGCCGCCTCCGGCAGTATATATGGAGGGTTCGATTATAGTATGAGTGTTTTGGATAAATTTTTGGACATCATGCGTCTGAATGACGACGATTATGACGACGATTATGATGAGGCAGACGGCGAAGACTACGAGTACGAGGAGAAGGAATCCAGGAAAGAGAGCCGTTCTTCCGCAAGACAGGAGCGCAGGGAGTCGAAGCGCGCGCAGAAGTGCGGCCAGAGAATGTCGAACTTTGAGGCGGAGAAGCCGCAGAAGGCGAACAGTAAGATAACCCCGATTTCGAAGAGCAAGAGGCAGGTGCAGCAGACCGGTATGGAAGTATGCGTGATCAAACCAAACACAATTGAGGACGAGCGCGAGATCGTTGAGACGCTGTTAAACGGCCGCACTGTGGTGCTCAACATGGAAGGGCTGAGCGTCGACATCGCCCAGCGCATCATTGATTTCACCTCCGGCGCCACCTTTGCCATGTACGGGAATCTCCAGAAGATTTCAACCTATATCTTCCTTGCGACGCCGAGCGGCGTGGATATTTCCGGCGATATTCAAAATCTGATGGATTCGTTTGACATTCCGGGATTTACGATGTGATTATGGACGAACAGGAACTGTGCAGAAAGCGGCTGATGGACCTCTCCCGGCAGGCGGAGCGCCGGAATCGGGTTACCTGCAGTCATTTTCTGAATTTGAACGAACAGAATATTTATCATTCCAGTGAACGCATGTTCCGCACGGAGTCGCTTGCGTTCGGCGGATATGAGAGCGCGGAGCGTCAGATGGTTGCATTCATCCCTGATGCTCTTATGTTTTCGGGGGATTTCCCGATCCGGTGTCTTCTGGCGGAGCCAAAGCACGCAAAATACGCCGGGGAGCTGTCCCACCGGGACGTGCTTGGGGCGCTGATGCACCTGGGGATCGACCGGTCCAAAATCGGCGATATTGTCTGCAGCGAAAAGAAATTCTATATTTTCTGCGAGGAGGACATTCAAAGTTTTATTGCGGAGAATCTGACGAAAATCGGACGCACGGACATGGTGCTCACTGCGGCTTCGGACACCGGCGGAATTTCCTTTTCTCCGGTGTTTGAGGAGCGCCCGGACACGGTGGCGTCGAACCGGATCGACTGCATCGTCGCCCGGGCGTACCGTCTCTCAAGAACCCGGGCGTCGGATCTGATCGCGGGCGAGCGTGTGTTCATTGACGGCCGGTGCGTAACGGAGGCCAGCCAGCCGTGTCCCTCCGGGGCGATCGTCTCCGTGCGGGGAAAAGGGCGGTTTGTCTTTGAGACGGACCAGGCATTCAGCAAAAAGGGAAAGCTTAAGGTGTTGTTTCGGATGTATGTCTGACACTTATATCTGACATTTCTATATGTAAGAACAGGAGCGTGCGTATGACGGCAGAGAAAGAGAGGAAAAAGGACGGTAAAACCGCTGCGGCGGGCTACATCGGCGTCGTGATCGCGGTGATGCTCGATCAGCTCACCAAATATCTGGCGAGCGTCCATCTGAAGGGAAACGCGCCCGTCGTGGTCATTCCAGGCGTGTTTGAATTCCGGTATCTTGAGAACGAGAGCGCCGCGTTCGGGGTGGATCTCATTTCCATATTGCAGAAAATCTTTCGGTTTTCCCGATTTGAGTCGGACCCGGAAGCTTTTTTGCGCTGTAAAATGATATTTTTTACGGTGGTGACTCTTGCGGTTCTTGCATTTCTCATTGTGCTGTATCAGCGGATACCGGCGGGGCGGCGGTGGCTGCCGCTGAATCTTGTTCTGCCTGGATTTCTGGCAGGGGCCGCGGGCAACCTGATCGACCGGATGGTTCACCGTTATGTGATTGACTTTTTTTATTTCAGCCTGATCGACTTTCCGATCTTTAATGTGGCGGACATCTACGTGACCGTGTCTGCGGCTGCCTTTGTGGTGCTGTCGCTTTTTGTCTATAAGGAGGAGGATTTTGCCCTGCTTTTTCCGAAGAGGAGAGAGGAGAAGGGCAGATGAGGTCGGAGGAATTTGTGGTGGAGCCGGAGCAGGAGCAGGAGAGGCTGGATCGGATTCTGGGGATGATCTACCCGGATTTCTCCCGCACGTACTTTCAGAAGCTGATTAAAGAGGACGCCGTGCAGGTCAACGGAAGAAAAATAAAAGCCAGCTACCCGGTGCAGACGGACGACATCGTGTCGGTTCGCTTTCCTGATGCGGTGGAAACGGTCATAAAGCCGGAGAATATTCCCCTGGACATTCTCTACGAGGACAGCGACGTGCTTGTGGTGAACAAGCCCAAGGGAATGGTAGTGCACCCGTCCGCCGGCCACACGGACGGCACGCTTGTGAACGCGGTTCTGTACCACTGCAGGGACTCCCTTAGCGGAATCGGCGGAAAGATCCGGCCGGGCATCGTCCACCGGATTGACATGGACACCACCGGCTCCCTCATCGTCTGCAAGAACGACGAGAGCCATGTGAACATCGCTGCGCAGATTAAGGCCCACACGGTGAACCGGATTTACGAGGGGATCGTCTGCGGAAATGTGAGGCAGGACAGCGGCACGGTGAGCGCTGCCATCGGCCGGCATCCCGCAGACAGAAAGCGCATGGCCGTAAACGAGAAAAACGGAAAGCCCGCCGTCACCCACTACGAGGTGCTGGAGCGGTTCGGAAGCTACACGTACATGCGTTTTAAGCTGGAGACCGGGCGCACCCACCAGATTCGGGTACATATGGCGGACATGCGCAGCCCGCTGCTGGGAGATCCCCTCTACGGAAGCGGAAAAATTCCCGCCCGCTTTTCCGGAATGAAGCTGTGCGGGCAGACGCTCCACGCGAAAACCATCGGTTTTATCCATCCGCGGACAGAGGAGTACCTGGAATTTCATGCCCCTCTGCCGGAATATTTCGAAAAATTGCTCTCAAACTTGAAATCTCAGTCGTAATTGTTATATAATGAGAAGAGATGTTATGAGCTGTGCAGATATAGGAGGGCATGCATATGGGCAATCACATTTACACAATCGGAAGAGAATTTGGCAGCGGCGGATATGATGTCGGGCGCCTGCTTGCGGAACGGCTTAACATTAAGCTCTACGATAAGGAGCTGCTTGCGCAGGCGGCAAAGTCTTCGGGCTTCTGCGAGGAAATTTTCGAAAACCACGACGAGAAGCCGACGAGCAGTTTTCTCTACTCCCTCGTCATGGACACGTATTCCGGGGGAAGCTATTCATCCGCGCCGTTTCTCGACATGCCGTTAAACCACAAGGTATTTCTGGCACAGTTTGACACGATCCGGAAAATTGCGGAGCAGGAGTCCTGCGTGATCGTGGGCCGGTGCGCGGACTACGCCCTGGCCAGCAATCCGGACTGTCTGAACATTTTTGTGCGGGCGGATATGGAGGACCGCATTCACTGGGTCAGCAAGCGGAACGATCTGACGGAGAACAAGGCGAGAGATCTGATTCAAAAGACCGACAAGCAGCGGGCCAGCTACTATAATTACTACACATGTAAGAAATGGGGAGATTCCAGAGGCTACGACTTATGCCTGAATACGAGCAAGGTCAGCCCGGAGGCGTGCGTCGACATTATTCTGGAATTCCGCAGCAGGATGAAGTAAAGACTGGAGATCATTTATGCGCTTTGTGATTCAGAGAGTGAAAAATGCCGCCTGCACCGTGGACCAGCAGGTGACGGGCAGCATCGGAAAGGGAGTTTGTGTCCTGATCGGCATATCGGCGGACGACGACCGTACCGTCGCCGACCGGATGGTGAAAAAACTGCTGGGAATGCGCATTTTCGAGGACTCGCAGGGGAAGACGAATCTGTCTCTGGCGGATGTGGACGGCGGGCTGCTTTTGATTTCGCAGTTTACCCTCTACGCCAGCTGCAGAAAGGGAAATCGCCCGTCCTTCACCGACGCCGGCGATCCGGTTCTGGCCGACGAGCTTTGTCAGTACATTGTCGCGTCCTGCCGGGCTGCGGTAACCGACGTACAGACCGGCATATTCGGCGCTCACATGGAAATTGCGCTGACGAACGACGGACCCTTTACGGTGATTCTGGACTCGAAGGAACTGGGATTTTCGTAATCCGGTTCGCGTATCAATCAAGGGAGACTCCGGTATGGAAACCGGGGTCTTTTTTAAGATCACAGCTGGCAGACAGGGTATTGCCGGCCTGTGAGAGACATATATAACTATTCGCTAAACACAAGTTTAACGAATAGTTATGCAGAAAGTTACAGGGGACAGGAGAAATTTTATGGTTTTACAGCAATTATACAGCTATGTGCGCCGGGCCCTGGACGACTACCGGATGACGGACGTCGGCGACAAAATTGCGGTGGGCATATCCGGCGGCAAGGATTCTCTGACGTTACTGTACGCGCTGGCCGGGCTGCGGCGGTTTTACCCGAAGCCTTTTTCCCTTGCGGCAGTTACGGTGGATCTGGGATTTGGGGACATGGACTGGGAGCCGGTCCGCCGTCTCTGCGAAGCGCTGCAGGTGGACTACCACGTCATTCCAACACGGATTGCCGATGCCGTATTTGACGGCCGAAAAAAGTCCCTCTGCTCCCTCTGCGCCCGGATGCGCAAAGGCGCGCTCTACGACTATATCGGCCGCATCGGCTGCAGCCGGGTGGCTTACGCCCACCATATGGACGACGTTGTGGAGACAATGTTTTTGTCCATGATGTACGAGGGCCGCTTTTACGCCTTCCCACCGGTAACCGAGATCCGAAAAGATCTTGCGGTGATCCGGCCCATGATCTACGTGCCGGAGGCGAAGGTCATCGGCTTTATGCGAAGATACCGGCTTCCGGTGATTGAGAACACCTGTCCTGCGGATAAAAACACCCGCAGAGAATATGTAAAGCAGCTTCTGCAGACAATGAACAGGGACAACCCGGGCGTCAAAAAACAGCTGTTCCACGCCGCCGTATCCGCGATCGACGGCTGGCAGTGCGCACATGAGAATCAGGAGAAGGAACCATGAGACAGACGAAAGCATACCATGAAAATGTAGACACAAAATATGAGTTAAAGCTGCGGGAGCTGATGAAAAAGCTGCCGAAATTTACTTCGAGCTTTTTTATCTCGATGGAGTCCGGGACGGCGGCCCGCACGAGAGTCGCCTACGCCTACGACCTGATTACTTTTTTCGACTACCTGCAGCAGAACAATCCCATTGTGGAGAAAATGAATGTGAGGGATATTCCGGTGTCCCTTCTGGATGAACTGCGCCCCATGGACATTGAGGAATATCTGTTTCACCTGCGGGTGTACGAGAAGGACGGCGTGGCCCACACAAACGACGAGCGCGGAATCAAGCGCAAGCTCGCCTCTCTCCGCTCCTTCTACAACTACTACTTCAAGAACGAGATGATCGACACGAACCCCGCCGTCAAGGTCGACATGCCAAAAAT
>CATJJD010000113.1 GCA_949740385.1 uncultured Lachnospiraceae bacterium | reverse complement strand
GTGAATATGACGAAACCTACATTTTCAATTTTGGTTGATACAGAAGAAAATACGAACCTTGCGATTCAGCAATTAACACAGATAGCTTTGGAAGAGGGAATTATAACACAGGAAGATTTGGAAAAAATGGATGAGAAGAAGAGGGCGTTAGTGAATGTGCAGTAAAAATGGGTGATTATTATTTCGCCTGGAGAAATTGTATATGTAATTCACAAAGACCGTGATCTGTGCTATAATTACCGAAAGACCGGTCTTTTTTCGCGGCTGCGGACAGTCGCTTCTGTGCGAAAGGACCGGAGAGAAGGCATAGTATATTTTCAGAGAAAGAGAGCGGATATGGCAGAGCAGATCAGACGATTAGAGAGAAAGCTTATGTATCAGGGGGCGATACTGGACATTTATAAGGACACGATGCAGCTTCCGAACGGCAGCACGGAGGCGTGGGATTTTATTTCCCACCGGATGGGGGCGGCCGCGGTGCTTCCGGTGCTTCCGGACGGGCGGATTATTATGGTGCGCCAGTACCGCAACGCGCTGGAGCGGGAGACGCTTGAGATTCCGGCCGGCTGCAGGGACAGCCTGGAGGAGGGAACCGACGTCTGTGCCGCGAGGGAGCTGGAGGAGGAGACGGGATACCGCAGCGACAACATCACGTTTCTCCTGTCGCTTCGCACGACGGTGGCATTCTGCGACGAGTATGTGGACGTGTACCTGGCGAGGGATCTGAAGCCGGGCACGAGGCATCTGGACGAGGCGGAGTCCATTGATGTGGAATACTATACGGTGGAGGAGCTGTGCGGCATGATCTACGGTGGAAAGCTGCAGGATGCAAAGACCGTTTCCGCCATTCTTGCCTACAGCAATATGAGGGAGAAGTGACCGGCGTTTTTCGTGACATATTTTACTTCGCATGGACATATTCTGTTAAGAAAAAGGGAGAGGATATGGAATGCGAAAGGAAATTACGATTGCCGCCTGCTTTGTCATGGCGGGGGTGCTGTGCGCCTGTCTGTTCGGGTATGAATATTTTTCTACCTACGGCTTTTTAAATACATACCATGTGAGAGCGTTTACGGAGGCGCGGCTGGATTTTGCGACGCTGTTTTGCAATATTGTGTGGGAGAGAGGGAAGCTGATGTTTCTGATCTTTGTGATCGCCTGCACGCCGGCAAAGCGGATTGCGCCGCTTCTGCTGCGGTGCGCCCTGTTTTTCACGGCGGGAATATTTGCGGGAGCCTGCATGATCAATATGGGAATTTACGGGCTGGTGGTGTTTCTCCTGTCATGGTTTCCCCACGGGATACTGTATCTGGCGGTGATTGCGCTGATTATGAACCGCGAAATGTACGCAGGCTACGGCGAGCAAAACCGGACGGCGCGAAAGCTTATTTTTGCGTCGTCCGTTGTGTCCCTGCTGGTGCTCGGCTGTTTTGCGGAGGCCACAGCAGGGACCTGGATTTTAAAGAGTCTGTTTCGAAATCTGCTGGCTTAGGGAGAAGCTGCGCTATCCCGCGTTCATCTCCGCAATCTCGAAGATCAGCCGTCTGGAATCCTCCCAGCCGAGGCACGGGTCCGTGATGGACTTGCCGTATATGTGGCCGCCCACCGGCTGTGCGCCCTCCTCAATGTAGCTCTCGATCATCAGCCCTTTGACCAGTGTGTGGATGTCGGCGGAGAGCTTTCGGTTGTGCATGATTTCTTTCGCAATCCGAATCTGCTCGGCGAATTTCTTGCCGGAATTGGAGTGGTTTGTGTCAATGACGGCGGCCGGGTTTACGACATCCATTTTCGCGTACATGTCGTGGAGGCGGATCAGGTCCTCGTAGTGGTAGTTTGTGGTGGTGTTGCCGTGCTTGCTGACGGCGCCGCGCAGCACTACGTGGGTGAGTGGGTTTCCGGTTGTCTCCACCTCGTAGCCGCGGTAGACAAAGTGGTGCGGATGCTGGGCGGCGTACACGGAGTTTAACATGACGGAGAAGTCGCCGCTTGTGGGATTTTTCATGCCGGAGGCCACGTCAAAGCCGCTGACCACAAGCCGGTGCTGCTGATCCTCGACGGAGCGGGCGCCGATTGCGACGTAGGAGAGCAGATCCTCTACATAGCCCCAGTTTTCCGGGTAGAGCATCTCGTCGGCGCATGTTAAGCCGCTCTCCTCGATTGCGCGGATGTGCATTTTCCGCATGGCGATCAGTCCCTCCACCATGTCCGGCGCTTTCTCCGGGTCCGGCTGGGATGCGATGCCCTTGTAGCCCTCGCCGGTTGTCCGGGGCTTGTTGGTGTAGACGCGCGGGATGATAATAAGCTGATCCTTCACTTCCTCCTGAATCTGCGTCAGGCGGCTCACGTAGTCACAGACGGAGTCCGCATTGTCTGCGGAGCACGGTCCGATAATTAAAAGCAGGCGGGAGTCCTTCCCGGTTATCACGTCGGTAATCATCCGGTCGCGCTCTTTCTTTCGCGCGGTGAGAGCGGGTGAGAGCGGGTAGTCGCGCTTGATTTCATCCGGGCTCGGCAGCTGATTTAAAAATGTAAAGCTCATATCAATTCTCCTCAATTCGTTTTGTTATGGCTATCTTAATCGAAATTGCGAAAAATGTCAAATTTCTATTCCTTTTTTAAAACCTGCCCGGGACGGAAAAATTGCGGGGAAATCTTTCCTTTTGGGCGCTGAAATGCTATAATGACAGTAAATTCTGCGGTGCGGGGAAGGGGAGCGTTATGGATCATTTGTTGTGTGTGAAGGGCAGAACCATCGGCAGAGGAAAGCCGCTTGTGTGTGTCCCGGTGATGGAGAAGGAGAAGGAAACAATCGTGGAGGAATTTCGCAGGCTGGCGGGCTGTGTGGACATGATTGAGTGGCGGCTGGACGCCTTTTCGGGAATCGGAAGCTTAAATGCCATAAGGGACGTGTTAAAGGAGCTTGAGCCCCTCGTGAGGGATACGATTTTTGTGTACACGTTCCGCTCGAGGGCGCAGGGCGGGCTGCTCTCCCTTGCGCCGGAGCGGGTTTCGGATATTCACCAGGTGGCTGCGGAGTCCGGCATTGTGGATTTCGTTGACCTTGAAGTGCTGGAGACGAAAAAGCCTGCGCGGGAGGTGAAGCAGCTTAAGGAGGCGGGGGTTCATGTGATCGCCTCCCACCATGATTTTCACCAGACGCCGGAGCGGGCGGTGATCCGCATGCTTCTGGAGCGGATTTACGACAGCGGGGCGGATGTGGTGAAGCTTGCGCTGATGCCGGAATGTATGCAGGATGTGCTGAATCTGCTGGAGGAGACGAACCGTTTTCATGAGACTTACCCAAACCAGGCGCTGGTCACCATGTCGATGGGAACGTATGGGGCCATTTCAAGGATCGCGGGGGAGTTCTTCGGCTCCTGTATCAGCTTCGGCGCGGGAAAGCAGGCAAGCGCGCCGGGGCAGCTTCCGATGGAGGAGCTTGAGACCGTGCTCTCCATAATGCACCGGTGCGTCGGCAGGTAGCGGTGTATGGACAGAAGGATTGTGGAGGAGCTTAAGCGGATTACCGCGGAGGAGCAGAGCATTCTGGACGGACGGGGCGGGGTGGACAACGCAATTTACCGCTCCGAGGAAGGGATGAGCCACATGGTTGTGGACGCGAAAAAGTTTCTGGACGCGGGCAAGCTGATCTCGGTGCGCAAGCATACGCGGTTTGTTCATTTTACGGCCCACAGCCACAATTATGTGGAGGTTATCTACATGTGTCAGGGCAGTACCCGCCATTTGATCAACGGCGCGGAGGTGACTTTGCGGGCGGGGGAGCTTCTCTTTCTTAATCAGAACACGACGCAGGAGATATATCCGGCGGGCTATGATGACATTGCGGTCAATTTCATCATTCTGCCGGAGTTTTTTGACTACGCGCTGCGGATGATGGATGAGGAGGAGAATCCGCTGCGGGATTTTGTGATCGGGTGCCTGCGGGGGGAGAACCAGACGGCCAGCTATCTGCACTTTAAGGTGGCGTCGGTGCTGCCGATCCAGAATCTGGTGGAAAATCTGATCTGGACGCTGATGAATCCCCAGCCCAACAAGCGCAGCATCAATCAGGCGACGATGGGGCTTTTGCTTCTGCTGCTTGTAAACCATGTGGATTCGGTGGAGACGGATGCGGTGGACGAGGGGCAGAAGCTTGTGATGACTGTGCTCAGCTACATCGACGAGAACTACAGGGACGGGGAGCTGTCACAGCTTGCCGCCGAGCTCCACTACGATCTTTGCTGGCTTTCCCGGGAGATTAAGCGGCGCACGGGGCAGACGTACACAGAGCTGCTGCAGAGGAAGCGCCTCTTACAGGCCGGGTACCTGCTCACCCACACGGCCATGGGGGTGTCGGATATTGCGGCGGCTGTTGGGTATGAGAACGTCAGCTATTTTCACCGGATTTTTCAGAGGAAGTATGGGGTGACGCCGCGGCGGTACCGGGTCGGCGGGGCGGAGAATAAAAAGGTGTAAAGCCTGGGGTGGAATGATAAAACGATCAGGCTTTACGTTGTACAGCTTGAATTTCATGTGTCTGCTGTATGCACAACCTTTGCCGCTATCTTCAACAGTTTCAGCCTTACCGTGTCAACAAGGTTTCTATATTATACCCCAACCCGGATAAACCGGAACCAAAATTTTGCCATTTTGTGCAAGATTTCATTCTTAAGTTTCTAAACAGTCAGCGATAAAGACTTTTTGGGTGAGTATTTAATCACAATATCTGCCAGATGTAGCCAGTAATCATTGGAAAGAGTTAGTTATCTCTAAGTTATCATAAAGAGTAGGTGCGGAGCAGTACAGCGTACGGTTGTGCAAACTGAAAGGGCTGGACAGAAAAATAAAGGATGTGGAGAAGTATACGGTGATCGGCGAGCTTACCAATGCGGTATTCCATACCTGCGGGCGCATGGTACTTAAAGTAGGCATCGCCACGGCCGTGCTGGTGGGAGGTGCGTTGTTAGCAGACAGTAAAATTACTCTGCTTACGTTATTTGTCTTTATGATCCTGGTTTCCCGTGTATATGAC
>CATJJD010000112.1 GCA_949740385.1 uncultured Lachnospiraceae bacterium | reverse complement strand
CCGCATTTCGGACAGGAATAGATAACGTTTCCGCTGGCATCCACATGTGTGAAACCTGCCATATCGTCTCTGTGACCACAGCTTTCATTCATGCATACGACATACAGATCATAGGCAGAAACGCTTCTGTCGCGGCTGTCAAAGACAAATGTGCAGTGAAATTGTTCCGAACAGTCGGACATCAGAAAATCGTAAATGCTTTTATTGTTGATGCTGAAGCTTCTCTGTATGTCTGCAAGGCTGGAGTCCACATGTTTAATGGTGTAGTTTGGAATTTTGGAAAAAATGCGGTTTAACAGAGACGCTTTTGGGTCGCTGTTATAAAATGTTGTGACTTTGTAATTTTCTCCGGCAATATCTTTCTCTGTATTAATTTCGGTGTCGAATAAACAGATCTGTGATAACTCTGCTTCACACAGTGATGTTCCGGTTATGGATTTTTTGACCGAAAACGAATCGTCCATGCTCACATAGATTTCAAAATAGACATCAAGCTCTTTGACCCAGAGTAATTTTAAATCTATAATCTGATACCACAGGTTTTCCTCCATATTGTTTAATGTTTTGTAGATTTCAAACGATATTTCGTATCCGCTGGTCGAATGATTAAATGTGAGGGTATTTATGTCGACATTATTCAATATCCCAAGTTTATCATAATTTCTGTTTGCAAGAACAAGAGTCAGATCCTGCATATTTTGACTGATACGAGAGAGTGTGCTGCTGTTCATTGTTATATCACCCCAATCTTTGCAACAGGAGAGTAGGAAAATGATATTCTGCATTTTATGGAGACGGTATAAACGTTTTTTGAGAAGGAATCATTTTCATCGCATTCGTCGGAATGATTGATCACTTTCAGAAAATGATAGTTGAAATCATTATACAGATTGGGATGGGGGTTGTCGGACCGGATAATTTTACATTTTCCGTCCAGCGTGATTATTTCGCCCAAAATGCAGTTTTTTATAATGGTATCCTCGTCGTCGAGCGAGTTGTGTATGGTAAGATTGCCGTTTTCAAGGATTTCCACACGCACAGAATCGGGATAAATATAGCCCGCTTCACTGGAAGGGTCATATAATATGTATGCACCTGGATTTGGACTGGCAGGGCTTTTCGCAGCTGCACCGGCAGAAAAAGCTTCGGAAAAATCCATATAATGACTGACGGGCTCGTAATAACCGAACGGAGCGTCCGATATGAAATCAAGGGACATTCCTATTATTTTGTTCGCCAGTGTAACGGGTCTTACGTTAAATGATCCGTTGTAATATACACTGTGGAGCTGTCCGTCAGGGTATATCATACGGAATTTATGAAATTTCTTTTGATTCAGCCATTTTATGATCCGTATGGCCTCATCGTCAGTAAAATACATGTTACGAATATCTTTATTTACTGTTTTACAGATTTCAAAAGAAGAGGAGAAAGCATTTTCATATGCACTGTTTAAGAGACGGAATTTGGATGAGTTGTTTTTATTGCGGTAATTAATGGTATTGAAGCTGAGCCAGCTCCCAATATCGGCGGCTTGTGCATCTGTGCCGGTTAAAATATGGCAGACAATGCAGTTATATTCGGACAGTTTATGCCCATTGTATTCAAAATCAATATAATTCAACAGGACACCTCCGGAAATTCTGTGTGAATGATTATTTGTGAAAAAGGGTTTTTATTCTGTTTAATCTGTTTGTAATTTTTACATGGGTTATATCTTTTTTATATTGAGACATCAGTAAATGCATCTGATTAACAGCCTCATTGTATGTTTTCTTCAGCGTCCGGCATTCGCAGATGAGCGCATCGTATTCTTTTTTCTTTTTTTCCAGACACTGCAGCATCTCGGCTGTCTGCGTGGAGCTGACGTCAGCGGCAGACTGACTGCCATAGAGAAGATTGTTTAAACGATCATTCTCCCTCTGCAGGATATAAATTCTGTTCTTTAAAGTTTCGATCATTCGGTTCTGTTTCATTTTTTCCTCCGATAATGAAAGAAATGGTCAGAATAACGCCTGATTATTCCGACCATTTCTGATTTATATTCTGAATTTGTTCAGTGAATTCCTTCCGAGAGCATTGCCGAATGTCATATTCTGAATTGCCCTTTCAAAGCTTTTGTCCCGGATCAGTGAGGATGAGAATTCCTCATAATTGCTGATATTCGGAAGCGTGAAATTTACGTTTACATTGTCAATATGTCGGTTTTCTTCATGGAAGCGTGTGTATTCCGGTGTATAGGAGATACCAGGCATATGTACAAAACTGTCTGATTTTGCAAAGCTTGGATCGGCTGCCATATGTTGTACCGTTTCTCCTGCGGCAGGAAGATTTCTGACGGCATCTGCCAGCAGCTGCACTTTGTCCGCTGTGTGAATTCTTTCTGCGGTTGGCGTGTGCTTAAACGGTTGCTCGCCCCGGATGCCGGATACTGTGGAAAAAGAACTCGATCCGTAGTGAGAACCGGACTGTGAGACTGCTTCGGTATGCATGGTATTTGCGGATGCATTGAAAGAACCCTGTCCTTTGCTGTGGCTGCCGGAGCCGGTATTCGTTTCTGTATTTTCGATGGTCTCTTTTTCGCTGTTCAACTGCATGGAAGAGACAAAATCACGGATTTGGGCGAGGGTAGTGTTGACCGCTGTGAGCTGCGAGCTGAAGGAATCTCCGTAGGTGGATACAATGGTGCTGCTGGTATCCCAGATTTTCTCCATCTCGTCGGTCAGTTTGTATCCGACATCCTGTCCGGCCTGAATCAGTGTCGAGCGGATGTCGGAGGCATTGACATTTGTGGATGCGATCACGTCTGAAACCAGACCTTCCAGATTGTCAAGTCTCTGGTTCACCCATTCCTGTACGGTATCCACCAGACTGTCGAGCAGCTGTTCCTGATCGGCTCTCCACTGTTCATATTCACTCTCTTCCAGGTCATCACGGGCTTCTTCCAGCTTCATGGTGATCTGCTGTATCTTTGCCTGTGTTTCTTCGGAATCATCTCCCTGCAGGGACAGCTTCTGTTTTTCGAGGTTTAAAATTTCCTTTGTCTGTGCCGATATTTTCTTTTCATAATCGTACAGATCTTTTTCGGAATTCAGCAGCTCCTTTCTCTTATCGACGAGCTTCTGCAATGCATTTGTCATGGCACTGTAACCGTCGGAGACAAGCTCCTGCATTGCCTGCTTCTCATTTTCCGCACCCTGGAGTGCTTCCTGCTGCGCATGAATCAGCTCCTGTTTCCGTTTGATCAGCGCTGTGTTGTACGGATCATCGGCAAGCTGCCGGTTGATTTTTTCGATTTCCCGCGCATAATCGTCTGCCTGTGACAGATACGTGTTGTAACTGACCGCGTGAAGACCGGCAGCCGCGTTTGCATACGGTGTCCACTGACCACTGTCGTCATAAAGCTTTTTGCTGCTTATCAGTTCAAGCAAAAAGTCCGATTCGTTCTGGATTTCCGAGATGTAATCCTGCGTGCGGTCAAAAGCATCCCATTCCAGCTGACGAAGCTGATTATTGTATTCAATGAGCGCGGTGGTCGCCTGTATGGTTGCGTTGTCCACATCGTTGATGGATTCCAGCATTTCATACCAGGCTGTGGTTCCTTCCACAATGCTGCCGTCCTTTAATCCGGCATTCATCTGATCCTGCAGAACTTTTCGCTCCTCTTTTAACAGAGAAAGGTTTTTGTTTTCCTGTGCGATAAGCTGGCTGTAGAAAGCGCGGCTCGCAACATAGCCCTTTGCTTCCAGCTGCTCCATCTGAGAATTGACAATATCCATCTGATCTTTGGTGTGACGGATTCTGTTGTCATATTCCGCTTCAATGTTGTCAAATTCCGCTTTTGTCAGGTCTCGGATTTCTTTTTCCAGCTCTGCTTTCAGCTTTTCTGCTTCGATGTCATCTTTGTTGGTCTTTGCAATTTTGATTTTCCATTTATAGGATTCCTTTAGAAAAGTTTTCTGGTATTCCAGATGTACGTTCTGTTTCTTATAATTTCCTTCATCCAGTGCTTCCCGTGCCTTTGAACGCTCCAGCTTTGCATCCTGTTTGTCCACACGGAGCCGGTAGCCTTCGACATCTTTGTCACGAAGCTCTTTCTTCTGTTGTGCCCTCAGTTTTGCGGCTTCTGTTTTATCTCCGTTTCGTTCTGCAATTTTAATCTGGTACTCATAGGAATCTTTGATCTGTTTTTTCTGTTCCTTTAAGTACTTTGCCTGTTCTTTATAGGTTTTTCCGACAAGCTCTGCTTCCGCTTCGGATTTTTCCAGTTTTGCGTCGGCCTGGTCGACGTAGAGCCGGTACTTTTCTTCTTCTTTTTTGCGGATGTCGGTTTCCAGCTCCTCCGCTTGTTTCTGCAGATCTTTGTACTTATTGTAATAACCCTCGTATTTGTTGATTGCATCGGCAGTACCGGAGCTATAATCGCTGATATTGTAGTCGCCGTCTCGTACCTTTTTCTTCAGGTCTTTGGAGAGCTCTGCTTTATCTGCATACTGTTTGTATTTTTTCGCTGCCTTTTCGGTTGCTTTTAACAGAGCTTCGGTCTGGCTGATCTGTGTGTCGATGTTATTGGCTTTTTTCTTAACGGTGAAGAGATTGTCGAATTTTGATTTGGTTGCGTCGATTTTTTTCTGGAGGCGGTCCAGCTTTTTTTCAATCCAGTCAATGGTTGTTTTCGATTCCGGACTTTTTGATGAGGTGGTTTTAGGGTTGCCAGATCCAGATTCATGATAATCTGGTTTATAGGAGGTGGACATATTTGAGAATTTTTCGACAATCTGGTTTTCGACGCGGTTGTAATAGGACTGTGTGACCTCATCTACAGCTTCTTTCCCACCATATGTACCGGCAAATCGTGCAGCATCGATATAAGCCTGCGCACTGTAAACCGAATCTGCAACAATACCGAATGACCGTGCAAGCATTTCCAGCTCTAATATTTTACCGGTGCAGTTTAAACCTGTGTTAGAAAAAATTTTTTCCTGTGCAACGAGATGAAAGAGTGATGCATATGCAACAGCAGATGCATTCCTGTGGTCGACCAGTGCCGCTATCTGCTGGTATATGGAAGTATTGGAGGCATCCATATTTAATTTCAGATACAGCTCCTGTGCTGCAAGTTGTGCTCTTACAATTTCATCTGCGTTGGTAATGCCCATCTGTTCGAGCATTGCGATTGTTGCGGATTTTGTGGATTGTGTTACTCCATCAAGCGCACCGGAACCATAAATGTATGCACCTGCAAGTTCATTAAAAGCGGACTGGCAGGCCTCTATATCCGAGGGGGCATTGGATACGGTATGAATGAAGTTATCATATTCGTCTTTATACATGCTGAAGGATTTTTCGAATTCTTCATTGTTGAGAATAGAAGACCAGTCAAAATCCTCTTTATTCTTCACATCTGTATAAACAGTGCAAAGCTGATCCAATCCTTTGGATAGTTTCTCCACATCTTCAAAGACATTGCCGGTCAGGCTGAAGGTTATGCCTGTATTCTGTGCTTCAAGCTTCAGGTCAGTTAAAGACTGTTTCAGACATTCGATGCTTTTTTGTGTGGCATCGTCCACATTTCCTGAATTCATAAGGCTGTCAAGTGTCCAAATTATGGATTCCAGATTCAGTTCCATAAGATTTCGGATTTTTGCTGACAGTTCATCAGCGGAATTGCCGGTAATTCCGAACTCGGTGGCAAGAGTCAGAATGTCGTCATTTGTGTAGTTGCTGCTGCTGAATTTTTCCAGATAAACCTGTAAAGATGCGATGTTGTTACGGTAATCATTGATAAGATCTTTTGGAGTCTTTTCACCTTCGCCGCCGGACTGTGCAAGAAGCGTGGAGAGGGAATTAAGTTTTGGTGTTTGTGTGTCGGCAGTTCCTTCAACTGCTTCCCCTGCTTTTTCTGCTTCCGCATTAATTTTATCACAAAATTCCTGTACGGTGATGCCGCTTTCTTTGACTGCATTATTCAGTTTGGGAAATTCTGATGCAATCTGTGATGGAGCCAGTGCACCTTCCTGCGCAAGACGTGTCAGTTCTTCCTTTGTCTTTTCGATACCTTCTGTATTAAATATTTCTTCTACCTGCATGGATTTCCATGTGTTCGGATGAACATATTTATAGATCATCTCCGTAAGACTGGAAATTGTCTCATAGGTATCAATAATATTTTTTTCCGATGAAGAGAGTGGTTCTACGTCTGAGTCGCGCTTTATAATAGCTTTCTGATATTCATCTTCTAATGCAGCGTACTTTTCGGACAGGTCTGCCAGATTTTCATCCAATGCCTGTGCAAAATCATCCACCATATCAATATTGCGCTGGAGATTTTCTGCATACCATTCGGTATTGCCGCCGTTTGCGGATGCATCTTCAAAATCTTTCTGAGCCTGTTCCAGCAGTTTTTGCCCACGGATATAAGCGGCAATATTGCCCAGTATATCGTTTGAGTTTTCCGGCATAGGAAAAACGTTATTTGTAAGCAGATTTTCCAGGTTATCCTCTGTACCTTCATATTTTCCATACTGCTTTTGGTATGCATCTACCGCTTTGTCTGCAACATCTTTTGAGGCACGTTCTGTCTGCCTTTTTTCAATATCCTGTTGAAGCAGCAGTTCTTTTGTGATCGCCTGTAATTTTTCAAGTTCTTCCTGTTCTGCGTAAGTAAGACTGTCTTTTGCAAGAAGTTCATCGAGTCTTTTATTCTGTTCTGCGAATTCACTGTTGATGCTGTCAAGATGATCTTTGGCGGATTCGTACTCCGTAATTGCGTCCTGCATGGCGATGTCTGCTTTTTCTGCTCGGTGAATCCAGTTATCGAAGCCCTGAACAACTAATTCAATGTCTTTGCTGATTCCAAACATGAAGAACATATTACCGACTGTTGCAAGTGACTGAAGCGCCACTTTACCGGCTTTGGCGGAGAGGGTCTGTGCTTTGAGAGCTTCGTTGTGAGCGAGAATGGAGGCGCGGGCCTGGTGGTTGGCTTTTACGAGGTCTTCACCTGTGAGTCTGGAGAGGTCATCGGTGTTTTTGATGAGGGCTGTTATGTAATTTTCGTTGTTATCTAAAGAGTCAAAATAATCTTGCCAGGATTTGTTATTATTTTTAACAGATTCTTGCCAGGCAAATATTCCCTGCAATTTTTTCTTTGCAGAATCCAGGTCTAATTCAGCAATATAACTATCAATATTTTCTTTTGAAATAATGTCTCCAAAAGAATTTTTAATCCAATTCTTATCTGTCTGTTTAGAGAAAAGATTATTTTTTAAACTTTCCCAAAATCCGACATCTTCCTCAAAGTTATCAAGGTTATTAATAACTGAATTGAATGCTTCATTTACAGCGGTTCCAAGATCATTGAATGATTTTCCGAATACACCTATTTTAGAAGTCCATTTATCAATTTTACTGTCACATGTTTTGAATATCAT
>CATJJD010000111.1 GCA_949740385.1 uncultured Lachnospiraceae bacterium | reverse complement strand
GTTATTTCGTTCCCCATCATCCAACGAAGCAGGTCAATATTATGAATACACTGATTCATAAGAGCACCGCCATCCTGTTCCCATGTTCCACGCCAAAGGGCTCTGGAATAATATTCATAGTCACGGCACCACCTGATATGTGCCGTTCCATAAAACATTTTTCCAAATCTTTCTTTTTCAACAGCGTCCCTTATCTTTTGGATTGACTTATTGAAACGATTCTGGTGATTCGCGCATACTTTAACGCCTTTCTCACGTCCACGTCGAATTATTTCGTCTGCGTCAGCTAAAGAGAGTGCAATAGGCTTCTCGATTATCACATTACAGCCTGCATCGATACAATCTAATGCTATATCTGCATGTTTACCGGATTCCGTACAGACAGCCACAAGTTCCGGTTTCTCTTTTTCCAGCATTTCTCCGTAATCGGTATATGTATGAATCGGGTCAAGCTCAAACTTTAAAATCTTGTCATGCATATTATGAGGATTTATATCGCATATGGCCGTAAACTCCAGATTATTCGCCTTAGCCGCTGTAATATGGTTAGGACTTATCCTTCCACAACCAATCAGCGCATATTTCATTCCATCAGCCTCCTTTTTCATTTAAATCCTTTATCAAATTTTATAGGATAAATTACAGTCATCATACCCACACTTTACATCTAATATCCTATTAACTTTTTTATTCTCGGCTTCATTACCGTAAAAATATCTCTCATAATTCCTGATTTTGATATATGGTAATTTGTCACCCAATGCGCCCCAAACTGCCGCATCACATTTTCAATTCCCTCAATCATTGATCCCTCAAAATCAAATACCCGGGACACTTTTGCGGCGTGCTGAATCTCTTCCCAATAGAGAAGCGACTTCGAACCACTTCCCCGAAACGCAGGGATTGACCCGCTTATTAATGCATACGCGATTTTCTCATCATAGACAAGATACGCTGAGCACTGCAGGTTACCGCTATGATCCCTTGCTGTGAACATCTTTCCATGCCCCAGTTTGTCACAGGTCTCTATCATTTTAGTGATAAGTGCTCTCGAATCAGGATTATTTCTGTTCTGTGCTTCATAGGTCTTGTCCAGAATATAGTAAAAAGCGTCGATGTCTGTTTCGCAGGATACTGTTGACTCCTGCTGTGCCCTCCTTATATTCTTTCTGGTCGATTTACTGAATTTCGCAAATATACCATCCAGACTTTGACTCACGTCAATCCGATAGGAGAAGGTCGGTGTCAGTTTAAAGCCATTCCAATACCATGGAAGTACATATGTGTTTGCGCAGTTAAGCGTAAGCTCACACTCTGTAAAGGGCTCCATCTGATACAGAAGCTCATCTATCATTTCCTTCTGTTTTACAAACTGCTTATTTCCCTGAACATACGCTCGAATATTCTCATTAAACCAGGGCCCCAGATTCTGTGTATCCTCCGGCATTATAATCCGATTCTTTCCAAATCTTCCTTTCCTTCTCACATATGGCATACGGGCAATTATTTTTCCGGATGAATCCCTGACTTCTGCTGCCGTCCACTCTCCGGGTGCCACAATATCCAGCCACCAGGGCTGCTCAAAAAGACTGTTTGTGCATGCAATCTCATTCATTTAAAACTCCATTTGAAAATTTTTCAGGACTCCTGCTTCTGACCTTTGCCACTCTCAAGCTCTTCTATCG
>CATJJD010000110.1 GCA_949740385.1 uncultured Lachnospiraceae bacterium | reverse complement strand
TAAACGCGTCGAACGCCTTCTCCCTGAGCTTCTCCTGCACCTTGCGCTCCTGCATCACAGCGTTTAAGGCGGCCCTTGCGCTCTCCATCTCGCGCTCCGCCTTGTGCACCTCCATCATCTGTCTGCGCACAATCGTCTTCATCGCGTTTAAATCCGTGCGCGCATTCATGACGGTGCGCACGTCAATCGTTCCCTCCATCGAATCGCGCAGCTTTTTCTCGTAGCCCATTCTGCGCACGAGCTGCTCCTGCAGCCGCTGCTGTTCTTCCATATATCTGCGGTTTGCCAGCGCAAAGGTCATCTGCGCCTGCGTCTCAAGCTTTTGCTTGATGTCCAGAATATTCTGCATCCGGTAGACAAACTTTGCCATGCTCTGCTACTCCTCAAAAACCTTTCCCAGAAGCTCTACCTCCTCATCAAACAGGAACTTCTCCTCCGTCCCCTGACAGAGGAACGCGTTGACGTCCCGGATCTTTCTTATGGCGTAGTCGATGTCCGGGTTCGAGCCGTTCTTGTAAGCGCCGATATTAATCAGATCCTCCGCCTCGCTGTAGGTTGCCAGCACGTTCTTCAGCTTTCCGGCGAGAGCCTTGTGCTCTCCTGTGGCGATCGAGCTCATGACACGGGAAATGCTCTGCAGTATGTCGATGGCCGGGTAGTGATTCTTGTGTCCCAGCTTCCGATCCAGCATAATATGCCCGTCCAGTATGCCTCGGGCCGTGTCCGTGATCGGCTCGTTGAAATCGTCGCCGTCCACCAGAACGGTGTAAAGTCCGGTGATCGACCCCTTCCCGTTGGTCCCCGCCCGCTCTAACAGCTTCGGCATCTCCGAATACACGCTCGGCGGATACCCTCTCGTCACCGGAGGCTCTCCGGAAGCAAGACCGATCTCCCGCTGTGCCTGGGAGAATCTTGTCATGGAGTCCATCATAAGAAGTACGTCCTTCCCCTGATCGCGGAAATACTCCGCCACCGCCGTGGCCGTCTTTGCGCATTTATTGCGGATCAGAGCCGGCTTGTCGGACGTTGCCACCACAACGACCGAGCGCGCCATACCTTCCGGTCCCAGATCCCGCTCTATAAATTCCCGCACCTCACGTCCGCGCTCCCCGATCAGTGCGATCACATTGATGTCTGCCTTCGTGTTGCGGGCGAACATGCCAAGAAGCGTGCTCTTGCCCACGCCGGAGCCTGCAAACACTCCGATTCTCTGTCCCTTTCCCACGGTGATCAGTCCGTCCACCGCCTTGACTCCAAGGGGCATGACCTCGCTGATAATCTTTCTCTCCATCGGGTCCGGCGGCGTGTTCTCCAGCGGATAGTATTCGCCGTGAATGGTCTCCTCGCCGTCGGTCAGACGCCCGATCCCGTCCAGTGTGTGGCCCAAAAGCTCATCTCCCACGAGAACGGACAGCGGATGCCCGGTGTTTTCCACAATACACCCGACGCCCACGCCCTCCACACTGTCGATCGGCATAAGTATAAGCTGCGAGTCGTGAAAGCCGACCACCTCGGCGATCACGTACTCCGACCGGTCCTTGCCCGGATAAATCTGACACAGATCCCCAAGGCGCGCCTCCGGACCGACCGATTCGATGGTCAGCCCCACCACCTTGACTACCTTGCCGTAACTATTGTAATATTGCCGTTCCGTGAGCTGTAAGTACTTTTCCGCATCCACAGGTAACACTCCAATTCCATTTATCTTTATTATATAAGCGAACGTATGTCCTTGATCAGGTTTTCAAAATGAGTGCCGATTCCGCAGTCGAACACACCGTAGGACGTCTCAATCTGGCACTGTCCGTCGGCCATGCCCGCATCCTGAATCAGCTCCAGCGACACTTCCGCCCCCACCTGTCTGCGGATCTCACTGCTGTGCTCTTTTAACATGGCAGTGTCCGCCTCGTTTGCCCGAATCCGAAGCCTGCTGCCAAGCTCCACATTGGACAGCACGTTCTGCGCCAGCGCAAGCAGTATCTCTCTTTTATCGCCGAACTGGATGCGGAACACCTTCTCGAACACCGGTATCAGTGCGTCGATAATGTCCGTCTCCATCCGCTCCTGCCGCTCTCTGTAATCCGCCTCCAGCTCCTGGCTGCGGCGGTTTATATCTTCCTCATGGACTCTTCTGTCCGTATCAAGCTGCTGCTGCTGTCTGGCGAGCTCATCTTCCCTCGCCTGTGCGCCCTCCCGGTAGCCGATCTCCCGCTGTTCCTCGCAGATCAGCCTCGCCTGATTCTGCGCATCTTCCAGTATACGTCTGGCCCGCTCGTCGGCCTCGCCGCATATGCGCTCGGCCTGCCCTCTGGCTTCCGCTATAATCTGCTGCGCGATCTCTCCCGGATCGGGCTGGGGCGCCACCTGAACCGCCGCGGCCGCAATCCCTGCGGTGAACTCCGCCTCTCCCGGATCTCCGTCCGGCTCCGGCTCCGGCGCGTCGGCCTCCTTTGCAGCCGGCTGCTTTTCCGCCAGCTGGCTGCGGATCTTCTCCTCCGCCATCGCGTTGTAGTTGATGACCCGCTTCTCCTCAGATGAGCTAACAACATAGTACTGCTTTAACAAATTAGACAACGATATCGTCACCTCCACCACGAGAAATCACAATTTCACCGGCATCCTCAAGCTTGCGGATTACGCCGACAACCTTCTGCTGAGCCTCCTCGACATCCTTCATACGGACAGGCCCCATGTATTCCATATCTTCCTTTATCATGGCAGCCAGACGCTTGGAAAGGTTCTTGAATATGACATTCTGCACTTCCTCGTTGGTATTCTTGAGCGCAAGCTCCAGATCGGAGTTGTCAACCTCACGCAGCACACGCTGAATGGCACGGTCGTCCAGAAGAAGAATATCCTCGAAGACGAACATCTTCTTTCGGATCTCGTCCGCCAGCTCCGGCTCTTCGATCTCCAGCGACTCCATAATATGCTTCTCTGTCCCGCGGTCCACGCTGTTTAAGATCGCAACCACCGCGTCGATGCCGCCGACAATCGTGTAATCCTGATTGACGAGAGACGCGAGCTTCTTCTCCAGAACCCGCTCCACCTCCTTGATGACATCCGGCGACGTGCGGTCCATCATCGCAATACGTCTCGCCACGTCCGCCTGCTTCTCCGGCGGCAGGGACCCAAGCACAAGGGATGCCTGTGCCGGCGCAAGATAAGAGAGTATCATCGCGATTGTCTGCGGATGTTCGTCCTGGATAAAGTTCAAAAGCTGGCTCGGCTCGGTCTTTCGCACAAACTCGAAAGGCCGCACCTGCAGGGACGCCGTGAGCTTTGCGATAACGCCCTGCGCCTTGTCCGCGCCCAGCGCCTTCTCCAGCAGCTCCTTCGCGTACCCGATACCGCCCTCTGCGATATACTGCTGGGCAAGACAGACCTGATAAAACTCTTCCAGTATCTCTTCCTTTGTCTGCGGCGACACACTCCGCGTATTCGCAATCTCTAAGGTCAGTTCCTCGATTTCATCTTCCTTCAGGTGCTTGAAAATGGTAGCCGCCTTTTCCGGACCCAATGTAATCAAAAGGATCGCCGCCTTCTGCACACCCGTATAAGATTCTGCCATAACCAGTCTACTCCCAATCCTCGTTCAGCCAGTTGCGGAGCAAGAGCGCCGCCGCATCCGGTTTTTCATCCACAAATTTTTCAAACAACAAACGCGTGTCCGATTTCTCCGCGTATCCAATATCTTCCAGATCATCCTCCGACTCCATCGCTGTAGACTCCAGCAGAGCCTCCACCGAAAGCTCCGGCTCGGCTTCCGCCACCTTCTGTTTTCTCGTGCCGCGGAACACCACAAAGCCCAGCAGCGCAAAGATCAGTACCGCAAGCGCAATCTGCAGAATGTCGGTCACTGTCCGGCCGTTTCCTGCAGAGTCCACAAAAATCGGCTTCTCAATGCAGAGAAACTCCACCGCGGACTCGTCGCAGCCCACAACCTTGGCGATCATCGACACATAGGCCGCCGTCGACTCGTCGTTCTCCACAAGCCGGTTGTCACCGTTAGCTGCCTTGTACTCTTCCCACGACATATCCCCGAGATCGCCGCCGGCTTTGACCACATCCTCCTCGTACACGATGTTGCGCACGGCAACGACCGCCGCAGAGCAGTTTTCCCGGTTGACCTTCCCTCCTTTGGAGACGGTGGTCTTCACTTCCTCGTTGAGCTTGTAGTCGGTCTTCTGATTGGAGACGGACCACTCGCCGTCCGTTCCGCCCGTGTAGTAACTGGTGTTGTCCCCATTGGCAAAGGTCCCCGGAACACCGCCGACATCGCCGGTGCCGGACGCGGAGTAAATCTCCTGCGTTCCGATCTCGCCGTTGTCCATCCCGTCATTGTGCCAGTATCTATGTATGGTGTCCTCCACATCCTCGAAGCTCATGTCGAGGTTCAGCCCGACTTCCACGTTGGAAAACAGCCCGGACTCCGCAAGTGCGTCCTTAATGTCAGACTTGATGGTCGCCGCCCTGCGCTCCTGCTCGTCAAACTGGGACGAAAGCAGCGCCAGGTCGGAATCCTGATCTGCGCCGGAATACAGTATCTTTGATGTACTCTGATCAAGAATCGTCACCTTCTCGGTGGAATTGTTTCCGAGCTGCGTCGCCACAAAGCGGGCAATCCCGTACGCCTGCGAGTCGTTCATCGGCCCGTTCAGACGAAGGCTCACGCTGGCGGCGCTCTCCTGCATCCGGGAAATCAGCGTGCCGTCGTCGTCCGCGATGTCAAGAGACACCGTAGCGGACTCGATCAGATCCTGCGCCATCAGATCCTCGGCAAGCTTCGTCTCCAGATACTCCCGGTACAGCTTCTGCTTATCCGCCTCCGTGGTGGAAAAGCTTCCGTTCACCACCCTGGAAATATCCGCCTGCGTCAGATTATATCCGTTCGTTGCATAATTGTTCCGCCCGAGAAGCATGTTGGCCTCGGATTCCTGTTTCGCGTTAATATCGAAATGCGTCGTCCCCGTGACCTTGTAGTCAAAGCCTCCCTCGCCGTCCAGAAGCTCCTTGATAGCGCTTGCCTCTTTGCTGTTGGCGGCATCGTAGAGGCTGATGTAGTTGGGCTTCGTCATGACCGCCGCAAGAATTCCCAGCGCGATAATCACTATAGCTGTCAGGCTGGTCAGCAGCACCTTCTGCTTCGTGTTGAACTTCTTCCACCACTCCGTCAGCCTGTTCAGAATATTTTGTACCTGTTCCGGCATCGCCTTATACCTCTCTCACTGTTATGATCGACTTACTGTAAACGCTTTATACCGACATCTGCATAAGCTCGCGGTAGCCCTCGATCAGCTTATCCCGCACCGCAGCCGTATACTGCAGCGCAATGTTCGCCTTCGACTCCGCAATCAGCAGATCGTGCGTGTTCTCCGACTCCCCCATCGCAAAACGTATTTCCTCCGACTGCGCTTTGTTCTGCAGAGCGTTCGTCTCCTCCAGCGAGTTCATCATCGAAGAAAAAATGCTGCCGAAGCTCTCGTCTTTCGTCTCTGTCAGCTTCCTGCTGTCCGCGTAAACCTTAAGATACTCGGAAGATATGCCCGATAACGACGTAATGTCCATGTCCTGTCCCTCTCTCTGATATGTAAACTAAAATTACTGCTGACCGATGGTCAGTCCGGTCTGCGCAAGGCTCTTGCTGGCCTCAAACGCCGTCGCGTTGGCCTCGTAGGCCCTCGTGGCGTCGATCAGATCCGTCATCTCCGACACCGTATTCACGTTCGGGAAATACACGTAACCGTTCTCGTCCGCGTCCGGATTTGCCGGGTCGTACTCCATGATAAAGTCATTCTCGTAGTCCTCCACCACCCGGCGCACCTTGACGCCGTTGCCGACGGCACTGTTTTTGGAGGAGGAGAAAAACTGCGAGAACGGCGTCACGTCCTTCTCCTGAAACACCACCAGCTTGCGGCGGTAAGGCTCACCGTCCGACGTGCGGGTCGTGTTGACATTTGCGATATTCTCCGCAATAATGTCCGTCCGAAACCGCTGTGCCGTCATTCCGCTTGCGCTGATATTAAACGACTGAAACAAACCCATAACTCACTCCTCCTTATTTAATGACCGCCCGCATGCGGGAAAATTCCTGATTCAGCCCCGCGGCGATTCCCTGATAGCGAAGCTGCTCGGACGCAAGCTCCACGTTCTCCGTGTCAATATCCACATTGTTCCCGTCCAGCCGGTACGAGTAGCCGGCCATATCCGTGTAGGTCATCGGATTGAGCCTGGCAAGGTCCAGACCGTGAATTCTTTTATCCAGCGAATCGTGATTTCCCGAAGCAAGCTCCGTCTTTAACGCCGTCTGAAAATCAAGCTCCTGTCTCTTATATCCCGGTGTATCGACATTGGCGATGTTGGCAGAGAGCAGCTCTTCCCGCCTCCAGCTTGCATCCGCCGCTCTGTCGAGAACATTCACATATTCAAAAGCGCCTGTACTAAGCATTATATTCCTCCCTATTTAGTATCCGCAATCATTTTATCATACTAATTATAGTATATATCTCAAAAAACACAAGAGTTTTTGACAAATTTCTGCAATTTCATAAAAATGAGCTCAAAAAGGAACCTATAGCATGTATAAGTCCCTTTAAATCGTCCCTTCCCTGGTCTTTATCAGTTGTTGTCCGCATTCCGCTTCTTAATCTCCTCCAGCTCCTCAAAAACCACATCGTTGATGACCTTGATATAAGTTCCCTTCATGCCGGAAGAGCGCGACTCGATTACTCCCGCACTCTCAAACTTGCGCAGCGCGTTGACGATCACCGACCGGGTTATCCCTACACGGTCCGCAATCCGGCTCGCCACAAGTATCCCCTCTCTGCCCTCCAGCTCCTCGAAAATGTGCAGTATCGCCTCCAGCTCCGAGAAAGAGAGCGTACTGATTGCCGACCGGACAATCGCAACCTTGCGCTCCTCCTCCGCACTCTCCTCGTTGACGGAGCGCATCATCTCAAGTCCCACCACCGTCGTCCCGTACTCCGTCAGGATAATATCGTCGATGTCGTACTCTCTGTCGCTCCGGTACTCAAAGAGCGTTCCCAGCCGCTCCCCCGCAATGTCGATGGGCGTGATGATCGCCCGGTACCTGCGGGCGTCCTCCCCGAACCCCAGCGTCTCCAGGTTCACGTTCTCTTTGGTGGAGAGCACCGCCAGAAGCCTCTCGTTCAGCTCTCTGTCGATAAATCCCCCCACATCCTCCACGATCAGCTCCGTAAGCTCCTCGACGCCTCTGCAGACGCCTGCGCCAAGCACCTTGCCCTTCCTGCTGATCACAAGTATATTCGAGTCGAGTATTCCGGTCAGCACATCACATATATCGTTGAAAACAACCTTGGAAGAACTGTTATTGTGAAGAAGTCTGTTTATCTTCCTTGTCTTATCCAGGAGCTGTACACTCATAAATTATCCTTTCATTCATAAAAACAACCAATATCTGAACTATATTCTAGCACAATTTATCAGACAATTCAAGCTATTGTAAAAAATGGTTGAAATTAACTTTATATCATTCCGGCTGCGGGGCCTGTTTTGGCTCCGTGTAGCCGCAGTGCGGGTCGGCACAGGCAAGCTTTGCTCCCTTCTCCACCATGTAGCCGCCGCAGCGGCCGCATTTTTTCTCCACCGGTCTGCCCCAGCTCATAAAGTCGCACTCCGGATAGCTGATGCAGCCGTAGTAGCGCCGGCCCTTCCGGGTTGTCTTTACGGCGATCTCGCCGCCGCACTTCGGGCAGGCCACACCGATCTTCTCGTAGGAGGGCATCGTGTGGCGGCAGTCCGGAAAACCCGGACAGGCCAGAAACTTGCCGTGAGGGCCGTACTTGATCACCATGTTGCGGCCGCACTCCTCGCAGATTACGTCGGTCACCTCGTCCTCGATGGTGACCTTCTCCAGCTGCTGCTCCGCAGCCTCCACCGCGTTCTCCAGATCCGGGTAGAAGTTGGCCACCACGCTCTTCCACGGCACCCTTCCCTCCGCCACGCTGTCTAAAAGCGTCTCCATGTTGGCGGTGAAGTGTTCGTCCACAATCGTCGGAAAGGACTCCTTCATAATGGCGTTCACGATGGTGCCGATCTCGGTGACATATAGGTTTCTGTTCTCCTTTGTCACGTACCGGCGGGCCAGGATTGTGGTGATTGTGGGCGAATAGGTACTCGGTCTTCCGATTCCCAGCTCCTCCATGGTCCGCACCAGAGACGCCTCCGTGTAGTGGGCCGGCGGCTGTGTAAAGTGCTGCTTCGGGTCGAACTCCACCGGCGTGAGCCTGGCGCCCTCCGGGAGGGCGCCAAGAGCCGTCTGCTTCTCCTGCTTCTCCTCGTCGGCCTCCGTGTAGGCCAGCATAAAGCCGTCAAAGGCCAGCTTCGAGGTGGATGCCCGGAAGCGGTACTCTCCCGCCCCCACCGTCACCGCCGTCGTCTCGTACACGGCGTTGGACATCCGGCTGGCCACAAACCGCTTCCATATAAGCTGGTAGAGGCGAAACTGATCCCGGGTTAAGGACTCTTTGATCTCCGACGGAAGACGCGTAATGTCCGACGGGCGGATGGCCTCATGGGCGTCCTGGATCTTGCCGCCGTTCTTTTTGCTGCCCTCCCCGGCAGTGACATAGGAGCTGCCGTAGTTCTCCTCCACAAAGGCTCTTGCGGCCGCATCCGCCTCCTCGGAGATGCGCACGGAATCGGTTCTCAGGTAAGTGATCAGACCTGTCGTGCCCTGCCCCTGCACGTCCACGCCCTCATAGAGCTGCTGGGCGATTCGCATGGTCTTTGAAATCGGAAAGTTTAAAGCCTTCGATGCCTCCTGCTGCAGCGTGCTCGTGGTAAAGGGGAGCGGAGCCTTCTTCGTCCGCTCCCCTTTCTTTACGTCCAGAACCGAAAAGCTCTCCTTCTCGATCTCGGCCAGCACCTCGTTCATCTGCGCCTCGGAGACGATGGCGGATTTCCCCTCCGACCGCTCCGCAAGCTTTGCCACGATGGGCTTCTTCTCTCCCACGGCCAGAAGAGACGCCTCCAGCGTCCAGTACTCCTCCGGGATAAAGGCGTCGATCTCCTCCTCCCTGTCGCAGACGATGCGGAGCGCCACCGACTGTACGCGCCCCGCGGACAGCCCCCGCTTCACCTTTGCCCACAGAAGCGGGCTGATCCGGTATCCCACCATGCGGTCCAGCATACGTCTCGTCTGCTGGGCGTCCACCAGATCCATGTCGATCTGTCTGGCGTTCTTTAAGGATGCCCTTACCGCGCTCTTTGTGATCTCGTTGAAGCTGATGCGGCTTACGTCCTTGTTCTCCAGCTTAAGCGCCTGCATCAGATGCCAGGAGATCGCCTCGCCCTCCCGGTCCGGGTCGGTTGCGAGATAAACCTTATCCGCTTTCTTTACTTCCTTGCGGAGCTTTGCCAGCACATCTCCCTTTCCTCTTATCGTAATGTACTTCGGCTCATAGTCCTCCTCCGGCGAAAAGCCGAGTCTGCTCTTGGGCAGGTCGCGGACATGCCCGTTGGATGCCATCACCTCATAATTTTTCCCAAGAAATTTTTTGATTGTCTTAACCTTCGCAGGCGACTCCACGATCACCAGATACTTTGCCATGCCCCTTCCGCCTTTCTGTTCTTTAAATAATCTTTACAAAATAGTTCGGGACCGTCTCCTTCACGTACCCTTTCTGCTCCAGTCTCTGCAGTATGTCCAGCGCCCCGGTCAGACCAAGGGCACTTTTCTGGACAATGCTTCCGATTCCGAGCGGAGCAAAATCGAATAAACTATACACCATAGCTTCGTCTTTTTCAAGCAGATTTTTACGAAAATCAATCTGCCCGCCGGCACCCGCCCCGAAAAGCGCCAGTTCTTCCAGAAAATCCGATACCCCCGTAATCACTCCAGCCCCCTGCCGGATCAGCCGGTTCGTCCCCTGGCTTAAGGGGTCCGTGATGCGCCCCGGGAGCGCATAGACCTCCCTCCCCTGTTCCATGGCGTAGTCCGCCGTGATGAGGGAACCGCTCTTTTCTCTGGCCTCAATCACCGCAACACAGTCCGACAGTCCGGATATAATCCGGTTTCGTCCGGGAAAATATTCCCGCCTCGGCTCTGCCCCTGCCGGATACTCTGATAGTATTCCGCCTTTCTTAACAATATTCTCATAAAGAAAACGATTCCGCTTCGGATAGCAGACGTCGACGCCGCAGCCGAGCACCGCAAAGGTTTCCGCCCCCGCGTCCAGCGCGCCCATGTGGCCGTCGGCGTCGATGCCCGCGGCCATGCCGCTGATGACCTGCGCCCCCGCCTCTGCCGCTTTCCGTGCCAGGGCTCTCGCAATCTGGCTGCCGTAGGCGCTTCGCATCCGGGCTCCGACGACGGCAATGCTGCGCCGGTTTTCATCCGGCAGCTTCCCCACATAGTAGAGGGCGTGGGGCGGACTGCTTATGTTGCGAAGCCTCTTTGGGTAGTTGCTGTCCTCGATGGACACAAAGGAAATCCCCCGCTCCGCAAGCTTCATCCACTCCGCCTCGGGGTTCCACCTGTCTCTGCTCCTCATGATGGAAAGGACATCTGCCGTCTCAAGGCCCGGAATCTCGTACAGCCGCTTTTCGTCCATGCCGTAGAGCTCTTTTGCGCTCCCGCACGCCTCATAGATCATCCGCCGCCTGGCGTAGGTGATGCCCGGTATGTTGTTCAGCCACAGTCCGTACATGCTATACACCTCCCCAGAATCGGTCGTCGATGCTCCGGTAGCAGACGGCCTCCTGCAGGTGCAAAAGCCCGATGTGCTCGCTGCGGCACACGTCCGCCACGGTGCGGGCCACCCGCAGCAGCCGGTGATAGGTGCGGGCCGTAAGATTCAGCTTCCCGTACATCCGCTCCATGTACGCCGACTCCCGCTCTCCCAGCGGACAGAACCTCTCTAAAAGACCTGCGGGTATCCGGCTGTTATAGCAAAAGCCCAGCCCCTCGTAGCGCTTTTTCTGGAGATTATGGCACTCCTGCACCCGCTCTCTGATCTGAGAGGAGCTCTCGTTTCGGTGATGCCCGGACAGCTCGCCGTAGAGCACCGGCGGCGCCTCCACACACAGATCCATCCGGTCCAGAAGAGGCCCGGAGACACGTCCTCTGTAGCGCTGCAGCGTGGCGTGGGTGCAGCTGCACCGCTGCATGTCCGGGTAATAGCCGCAGCCGCAGGGATTCATGGCAGCAACCAGCAGAAAATCCGCCGGGTACGTCACTTTCCCGCCGGAGCGGCTGACGTTGATCACCCGTTCCTCCAGCGGCTGCCGCAGTATTTCAAGGGCGCTCCTGTCAAACTCCGTCAGCTCGTCCAGAAAGAGGACTCCCCGGTGGGCCAGCGTGATCTCCCCCGGCATAAGACGGGCTCCGCCCCCGCACAGCCCCACTCTCGATACGGTGTGGTGGGGACTTCGAAAGGGCCGTTTTGTCACCGGCAGCTTCCCGTCCTCCAGCATGCCGCAGACACTGTAGATTCTGGACAGCTCCAGCCGCTCGGCCTCAGACAAGGGCGGAAGTATGGTGGAAATCCGCTCCGACACCATGGTCTTTCCCGCCACCGGCGGCCCCACCATCAAAACGTTGTGCATCCCGGAGGCGGCAATCTCGGCCACCCGCCGCAGGTAGGGCTGCCCGTTTACCTCCGAGAAATCCGCCTCCGGCTTTCGCTCCCTTGCTTTTCTTTGCCGCTCTTCTTCCGGCTTTTTGTATTCGCCGTCCGAGAGGAAAGCGATCACGTCCCTTAAGCAGGAAAAGCCGTACACACTGCAGCTGCCCGCAAGCTCTGCCTCCGGCACGTTCTTTGCCGGCAGAACAAACTGCCGGATGCCCCGCTCAAGGGCGTCCGACACGATCGGGAGTATGCCGCCCACCGGCAGCAGGTCGCCCTTAAGATTCAGCTCCCCTGCAAACAGCATGTCCGACGCGGCCGCCACGTCCGTCTGTCCCAGCGCCGCAAGAAGCGCCACCGCTATGGGCAGATCAAAGCAGGTGCCGTTCTTTTTGATGTGGGCAGGGGACAGATTGACCGTGATCCGCTTTGCGGGCAGCAAAACGCCGCAGTTGTGCAGCGCCGTGCGCACCCGCTCCTTCGCCTCTCTGACCTCCGACGAGAGAAATCCCACCATCTCAAACGTCGGCAGACCCGCGCAGATATTGACCTCCACACAGACGGGCTTTGCGTGAATGCCCTCCAGCATGGAAGCACTTACTGTACTGTACATATACACCTCTCTCCGGCCTCAGGGAAAACGTGCATAGAATTACGCATGAAAAAAGATGAATTTATCATACCACAAATTTCATCCTTTTCCACTACTTTTTTCAAATATCGGTAAATTATGCGAATTTTTTTGGTAAATCAGTCGGATACGATCCGGCGCAGCTTGAAAAGCGCCTTTTTCTCGATGCGTGACACGTAGGACCTGGATATGCCAAGCTGTGCGGAAATCTCCCGCTGGGTGCACTCCTTCTCGCCTCCGAGACCAAAGCGCCGTTTTACGATCAGATACTCCCTCGGGCTTAATATCTGTTCCATGCCGGCGCACAGTCTTGCGATCTGCTCTCTTGTCTGCACATGCTCCGCCACGTCCGCCTCGTCGAGCTCCAGCACATCCACAAGCTGGATCTGGTTGCCCTCCTTATCCATGCCGATGGGCTCAAAAAGCGACACCTCCCCTCTGGTCTTCTTTTTGCTTCGAAAATGCATGAGCATTTCATTGTCGATACAGCGGATGGCGTAGGTGGCAAAGCGGCTCCCGTAGTCTGGCTTAAAGCTTCCCACCGCCTTCATCAGCCCGATGGTCCCTATGGAAATCAGATCCTCCATATCCTCTTTTGAATTCTGGTATTTTCTGGCCACATGAGCCACAAGGCGCATATTGTGTAAGATAAATTCATCTCTCGCCGCCGGATCGTTCCTTGCAATACGAGACAGGCACCTGGCTTCCTCCTCTGGTGACAGTGGAGCTAAAAATGTTTTCACTCAGCACCTTTTTACATTGCTTTCTAACAGTCTATGTAGAATGCCGCCTTCTCGTGCTTTTCCAACAGAAAGTGAGCTTTTCCACTTCAAAAAAAGCCAGAGCGCAGCCTGTCACAGCGCTCTGGTTCTCCTTTTTAACTCCCTGCTCTTATAGGGAAGCTTTCCTTTTAGTACCTTTTCCTTTATGAACCGGAATGTCTCCTCCTCCCCGCGCCTGGCCAGCATCGTCAGAAGAAGGACCAGCATGGCCTCCGTGTCCTCGTGCATCATGTAATGGCCCTTTCCCTTTTCGTAGTAGGCCAGGGCGCTGCTGTCTGTGTAGCGCTCCTTCTGGTAATTCTTCGAGGCGCTGACCCGGTCGATAAACATCTCCACCACGTACTTAAGCGGCATCTTCATCCCCTCCATGCCGCCGTGCCCTCCGCTTCCGGACGCCGCGTAGTCGATCCAGTACTCCATGTGATGGCGGTTTCTCCCCTTGTGGTGCAGCCAGGCCGACGAGTAGCCCCGGGCGGTCCGCTCCGCGTTGTTTGGGCTCATGTTGCCCTGGTAGTACCTGCAGCCCACCAGAAATTCCGTCGGCGTATACTTCGACCAGTCGTGCATGATGCCCTGCCGGTAGAGTCCCACCTTAAAGCATCCCGCACGCACAAGCCGCTTATGTCCTGTTATTGTCTTAAAATGTTCCCACGCCCTGATCATTTTTCTTTCCCTGAACCTTTTTTGACCTTTCTTTTTGTTACCAGCACACAGATGGACCGGGGCGAGAGCGTAATGCGGCTCCCGTCCTGCAAAAGCGGCTCCTTCAGATACGGCTCCTTCTCATTGCCGCTGTCCATCACAAGATACCAGCCTCTGCCCTTCCCCGGAAGCGGAAGCGCAAGCCCTGCGATGGCCGAGAAAAAGTTGTATGCCACATAGATGTCCTCCGCCCGCTCCTCCCCCGGCGCATAGGCGCCGCTGTACATCATGCCCATGCAGAGCTTGCCCGCGGAGGGCTCCAGCACCCACGCGCTCTCGCCGTGGAAGGACACGTCCGGCGCGCCGAGCCCCCGGTAGTCCGAAAACTGAAACGGCTTCTCGTTTCCGATAATCGGGTGCTCCATGCGGAACTGCACCAGCTGCCGCAGAAAGGCAAGCTCTCTCTGGCGCGCCTTCTCGTTCTTCCAGTTCACCCAGCCGGTCGGGTTGTCCTGGCAGTAGGCGTTGTTGTTGCCCTCCTGGGTGTTGCCGATCTCGTCCCCCGCCATAAGCAGAGGAACCCCCTGCGCCAGCATGAGCATCATTACGCTGTTGCGCCAGTTGAGCCTGCGGATCTGATTGATATGCCGCTTTCTGGTGGGGCCTTCCACTCCGTAATTGTTACTGTAATTCCAGGGATTCCCGTCCCGGTTGCCCTCGTTGTTGGCTTCGTTGTGCCGGTCGTTGTACATAAACAGATCCGCCAGCGTAAAGCCGTTATTCCCCGCGATGTAGTTTACGTACCCTTCCTGGCAGCCCTGCTTGCGCTGCTGGTCGATAAAATCCCGCATATTGCCGTCCAGATGATTCAGTATCCGTCTCGCCGGGTACATGTACTCGTCCTTGTATACATACAGATTCCGGTAGCTTCTGTCCGCTGCAAGCACCGTCCGTTCATACCCGCCGCAGAAAATCTTCGTGCGGCTAAGGAGCAGATCCTGCGCGATGGCCGTCACCGGGATGCTCTCCCCGAGAAGGTGAAACCCGTCCACATGAAAGGTCATCACCCAGTA
Source organism: uncultured Lachnospiraceae bacterium (assembly GCA_949740385.1). Lineage (GTDB taxonomy): Bacteria > Bacillota > Clostridia > Lachnospirales > Lachnospiraceae > Roseburia. The sequence continues at coordinate 8,712 of CATJJD010000110.1, read as the reverse complement.
GCGGAGCACGTCCAGTATCATATTGTGGTTGGCGTCCGCCGGAAAATGCATCTCCATCACACATTCCATCTGATTCTCGTGGAGCCTGCGGATCAGTGTTTTGAACTCCCGGGCGGCGTGAACCGGATCGGACGCGTAGGCTGCCTTCACCGCAAAGTAGTCGCCGTCCCCGTATCCCCAGTAGTTCAGCTGCCCCCAGTCCTCCTTCTTCGGCTCCGCCGGGCGGATCAGATCGCTCTCCTGCTCCTGCCAGTTTACCTGCGTAACCACATCCTCCGGCAACGGCGCTTTCGGCGGAAGCGGCATCTCCTCAAATTCGTACACCGGCATAAGCTCCAGCGTCGTCACGCCGAGCCGCTTCAGGTAGCCGATGCGGTTCATAAGCCCGCGGAACGTCCCCGCGTACCGGCTGCCGGTGTCCATCGTAAATCCGCGGACGTGGAGCTTGTAGAGAAACATCCGCCCCATGGGAATCTCCGGCGGCACATCCTCCTTCCAGTCGAAGTCCTCCCTTGCAAAAGCGCCGCAGACCTCGTAGCCGTTCTCCTTCCTCGCGCTGTCATTCCACACCTCTCTGCCCATGACCGCGTGGGCGTAAGGGTCCATCCGCCTCTCTCCGTTGACCTCAAAGTAATACACGTAATCCGCAGTATTCAGATGCAAAACCGCAATCGAGCGCAGCGAGCCGATGCAGTACTGCTCCGGCACTTCGATCACCGTCCTGCTTTTGTCCTCTCTGTGCACCAGTACAACCGCGCAGCTGTCCTCCTTCTCCCCGCAGAACGTAAATATCACACGGTCCTTCTGCTGCTGTACTCCCATTTTTCCATAATTGCCTTCTCTTACGATTATTTTCATCTTTATCCCGCCCATCCATGTAGTCTCGTCTGTAGATAATCTGTATTCTCATATTGTACTTGTTTTTCCTTTGTTTGTATAGCCCTATTTCCGGTTGACAGACAAAATTCTTCCCCTTATAATCACTATATAAGATGCAAAAGCAGGGAAGGAAGGTACACTATGTCAGATCAGGAGAAGGTTACACCGGTAACGGAAGATGAAATCGAGGATATCCGCGTCTCGCTGGAGCTTGACGGCAGAGATGTGGAGTGTGAGATACTTACGATCTACGAGGCGGGCGGCAGAGACTACATCGCGCTTATGCCCCTCGACGAGGACGGCAGCGAAAACGCGGAGGGCGAGGTCTATCTCTACCGCTACGCGGAGGACTCCCAGGGACTGCCGCAGATCGGCATGATCGAAAGCGACGAGGAGTACGAGATTGCATCCGACCGCTTCGACGAAATCCTGGACGAGCAGGAGTTCGAGCGGATCGAAGTCTGAGCCCGGAACAGAAACACGAACAGAAACCGCCGCAGAGTCTGCGGCGGTTCTTTTCATGCACGGGACGGCGCAATCTCCTCCACAAAGCGGGAGACGTACCGTTCTTTATCGCCGGAGGACCTGACATAGCTGATGAAGAGGGCGTCCTTTGCCCGGGTCATCCCCACGTAAAAGAGCCGGCGCTCCTCCTCGATGTCTGCTGCAAGCACCGCCCTGCGGTACGGCACGATGCCCTCGTTTGCGTCCGGCATAAACACAAGCCGGTACTCCAGCCCCTTTGCGCTGTGCAGCGTGGAGACGGTGACGGCGTCCGCCCGCACATCCGCCCTCCTGGCCAGCTGCTCCAGCCTTGCCCGGTATTTTTCTATGTGGGCATACCACTGTGCCGTGGTCCTGTACCCTCTGGCGCTCTCCTGTATCTCGTCCGCCGCCTCATACAGATCCTCCCGGTTCACGCCGCGGTACTCAGCGTAGTCCGCTATGTAATCGTCGTAGCCGATTCCCCTTCGAATGTAGTTGACTGCGGCGTAGGGGCTCATCCTTCCCAGCTCTTTTACGTCGTGCCAGAGCTTTTCGATCCGCTCCGCAATCCAGGGCTGTTCGTCGTACATCCGTATCCACTCGTCGAAGGCCACCTCACTCTCACAAAGACTGTCCCTTGCAATGTAGCGCTTCGGCTTATTCATAACGGTCAGAAAATCCGCCCTTGCCACGCTGCCCTCCGCAATGCGCAGGTATGCAAAGATGTCTTTTGCGATCCAGTGCTCGTACAGATTCGGAATCCGGTCTCTTGTACAGAAGGAAATTCCCTGCTCCATCATCTGTGCGAGGAGGAGCCGCGGCTGGGTGTTGGTCCGGCAGAGCACGGCCATCTCTCCTGCCGGTATCCCCTCCCTCAGCGCCTGCCGGATCTGTTCGATCAGCCACTGATTCTGCTTTCTCTGATCCTCAAACTCGCGGAGCGCAAGCTGCCCGCGGCATGTGCGGTCTGCGCACAGCTCTTTGTCGAACCGGCTGACATTGTTTGCAATGAGCCGCCCCGCCGCCGCCACAATATCCGGAGCGCACCGGTAGTTGACGGCAAGCTGCACCGTCCTGGCGTTTGGGTAATCCTTCGGAAAGCCCAGCATAATCTCCGGCTTTGAGCCGCGGAAGCGGTAGATGGACTGGTCGTCGTCCCCGACGATAAAGAGATTGTTTTTCGGCGCCGCCATCATACGGACAATGTCGTACTGGAGACGGTTGATGTCCTGAAATTCGTCGATTAATATATACGGGTATTTTCTCTGCCATGCCGCAAGAAGGTCCGGCTGCTGCTGAAACAGGTCGAAGGTTAAGGAGAGCATATCGTCGAAGTCGATCAGCCGGCTGTCGGAAAGTCTGCGGGCATAGGCCTTACAGATGCTCCGGAATACCTCCTCCCCGCAGTGGCTGGAATAAAAGTGCGCCAGATCAATGCGGCTGTTTTTTATCATGCCGATCTCCGCAAGCACGCCGGCGATAAACTCGCTCTCCTCCCGGTAATCCAGATTGTAGCCGGATATGATTTCCCGCATAAAGCGGTAGCGCTGTTCGTCGGTCACGATATTGCTGCTCTCGTAGCGGCAGGCGTGCTTTAACACCGTAAAAAAGACGGCGTGGAAGGTGCCGAAGGACACGCTCGTCCGCTCTGCGCCGCAGAGCGTCAGAAAGCGCTGCTTCATCTCGCCGGCCGCCGCCTTTGTGAAGGTGATGACGAGAATGCTCGACGGGTCGACGCCGTGCTCTCTTATTAAGCTGTCAATTCTTGCTGTGATAACGGCGGTCTTGCCGGAACCCGGTCCCGCCAGAACGAGCATGGGGCCATCCCTGTGACGGATGGCCTCCTGCTGTGATTTGCTGTAATTCATAAATTCCTCGATCTTTTTTCGCTGTTCTCATATCAAATGAACGGTATCGGCCGCGCTTTATCTTTTTCAGGGATGTCCGGCATATCCGCGGCCTGCCGCTCACCCTCAAAAATTCCCCCTTATCCTACCGTTCCTTAAGCTTTTCGATTCCGATTCGGATGCGCCGCAGCGACTCTTCCTTCCCGAACACCTCCATCAGCTCGGTGGCGCCCCCCGGCGTCATCTGCCTGCCGGAGACTGCGGTGCGGAGCGGCCACATGACGTAGCCGTTCTTTACGCCCTTCTCCTTCACGTATTCGGAAAGCAGCCCGCAGAGGCCGTCGTTTGAGAAATCATCCTGCTTTTCCAAAAGCGGCAGCACCTCCGTCAGCACGAGAAGGGAGGTCTGCCCGTCTGTCTTCATCTTTTTGTGGGTGTACATGGCCACATCGTACTCCGGCAGCTCCTCAAAAAAGTCGATGTGCTCTTTTATATCCGGGAAGGTCTCAATGCGGCTTTTTACCATCCCCGCAATCTTTTTCAGGTCGTAGGGCTTTGCAACTGCTTCCTTAATATATGGCTCCGCCATCCCGTAAAAGGTGTCGAAATCCATCGCCTTAATGTACTCGCCGTTCATCCATTTCAGCTTCGTAAAATCAAACACGGCGGGGGACTTGCTCATATGGCGGTAGTCGAATTTGTCAATCATCTCCGCCATCGTCATAATCTCCTGATTGTCCGCCGGGCTCCACCCGAGCAGCGCGACAAAATTGACCACCGCCTCCGTCAGAAAGCCCTGCTCGATCAGATCCTCGAAGGAGGAATGTCCGCTCCGCTTCGAGAGCTTCTGGTGGCTCTCGTCCGTGATCAGCGGACAGTGCACATACACCGGCACTTCCCAGCCGAAGGCTTCATACAGCCGGTTGTACTTCGGCGAGGACGACAGGTACTCGTTGCCTCTCACCACATGGGTGATTCCCATCAGGTGATCGTCCACCACGTTCGCAAAGTTGTAGGTTGGAAATCCGTCCGACTTGATCAGTATCATGTCGTCTAACTCCGCGTTGTCCACGCTGATTTCGCCGTAGATCTCGTCCGCGAAGGCCGTTCTCCCTTCGGTCGGGTTGTTCTGGCGGATGACGTAAGGCTTTCCCTCCGCAAGATTTCGCTGTACCTCCTCCGGCGTAAGGTGCAGGCAGTGCTTGTCGTAAACGGCGATCTCCTTGCCCGCCACGCTTGTCTTAAGCCCCTCCAGCCGCTCTTTATCGCAGAAGCAGTAGTACGCCTCGCCCTTTTCGATGAGCTGCTTTGCGTATTCCAGGTAAATGCCCTTCTCCTGCCGCTCGCTCTGCACATACGGACCCACGCCGCCGTCTCTGTCCGGGCCCTCGTCGTGTATAAGTCCGGTCTCCTTTAGGGTGCGGTAAATGATGTCCACCGCTCCTTCCACATAGCGCTCCTGATCGGTGTCCTCGATTCTTAAGATGAAATCTCCGCCCTCGTGCTTTGTGATCAGGTATGCGTACAATGCCGTGCGCAGATTGCCCACATGCATTCTGCCGGTGGGGCTTGGCGCAAAGCGCGTCCTTGTTTTATGTTTTACATGATTTGCACTGTTCTTATCCATGCCGCTCTTTGTCTTCTCCTCATTTTACGTATTCCGCCGTTTTGGTCTTCTCCCGCGGTCTGTCACTACAGTATATACCAAAGTATGGGACAGCGCAAGAACCGACATGAAAAAGAAGCACAATTTATAACTTTTTATCATATGATAGGATACAGCTAAATATGAAAGGAAAGCGAAAAAATGATGGACCATGAAATGCATACAGTCAGCTGTCACACCAGTATGCCCCGGCCGGATGGCTGCTCCTGGCAGGTTGTCGGCATGGCTTATGTTCCCTGGCAGACATTCGGGCATGTGTACGACCCAAAAAAGGCACTGATGACGGGAACCATTTTCCCGGAACTGGATAAGCCGTTTACCGGCAGATGCAAAGGAGGGAAATGTCGATGATGAATCAGCCGAACCGGATGAACGGCTGCGGCCCGTCCATGATGCCCCAGATGCCGGGCGCTCACTGCGCAAACGGCAGTCAGATGAACCAGAGAGAGCTCTTCGATTGGATCGCGATGCTGGGCTTTTGCTCCTTCGATATGCTTTTATATATGGATACACACCCGAACGACCAGGAGGCGCTCGATTACTTCAACCAGTGTACCGAGCTCTATAATGCAGCAAAGAAGTCCTACGAAGAGCGCTTCGGGCAGGTGAATGCATTCTCCTCTGGCCCGCTCTCGGCCTGGAACTGGAATGCGGAACCGATGCCGTGGGAAGGGGGAAGATAGTATATGTGGAGCTATGAGAAAAGACTGGAGTATCCGGTCAATATTACAACGCCTAACGCAAAGCTGGCATCCTATATCATCAGCCAGTACGGCGGACCTGACGGGGAACTTAGCGCCTCCACCCGTTACCTCTCTCAGCGCTTTTCAGCGTACAATGCGAGGGTTGCCGGGCTTTTGACGGATATCGGTACCGAGGAGCTGGCTCATTTCGAGATGATCGGCGCCATTGTGCGCCAGCTCACAAAGGGACTTTCCGCGCAGGAGCTGGAGGCGGCAGGCTTTGCGCCGTACTATATTGATCACACGGCGGGAATCTGGCCGCAGGCAGCAGGAGGCATTCCGTTTAATGCCTGCGAATTCCAGTCCAGCGGAGACGCCATCGCGGACCTTGTGGAAGATCTGGCCGCAGAACAGAAAGCCAGGAAAACATACGACAACATTCTGCGCCTCGTCACCGACCACGACGTCGCAGACCCGATCCGCTTCCTGCGGGAGCACGAAATTGTGCACTTCCAGCGCTTCGGCGAAGCGAATCGGGAAGATTGCAGTAAAATCCCAAAGGTGCGAAAAAAGCCCACAAATCCTGCACCTTTGGAGGATACTGCCAATCTTCAAAGTCAAACAGCGTCAGGTATTGCCCGGAGTGCCGGATTCCTCTATCATCAATTTTTCAATCCGTATCGCGTCCGGCTGCGTTGGGGTAAAACGGACACCCCTATGTAATAAGCCGATAATCTTACGGGCTGTTTTTTCTAATTCCTGTATCAGCTTCGGGTCTGCTATCCTTACGGGCTGACCGCCTTTGATATACTGACCGTCAATATACTTTGCTACAATCGGGAACATATCCTGAAAGAGCAGCACTGTTTTTCTGTCGAAGATTTTAACAATCTTTATCGTATCGGCAGGCTTGTGCTGTTCCTTTTTCTTCTGTATCAGACGTTCAAACTTTTCTACTTTGGAGCTGCAGGGAACCAACCAGTAAAGGCCTGTCCTGTTGTCATAAAGGGCAAAATAATGAGGGCGTTTCGTACTCTCATAATTGATTTTCAGATAAGGGTCCTGCACCTTTGTAAAAAAATCGTTGGAAACAAAGTACAGACTTCCTGTTAAAATCTCCATATCGTTTTACCTCTTGAAAGATTTAAGCCCCTTACCGTTTCCGATAAGAGGCTTAAAAAAACCTTTTCACGACCTATTTGTGATTCGCATGGTCGGCAGCGAACTACGTTTCCACAGCCTGCTTATTATCCGCATGACTGGAAGCGGACCACTTTTAAGGTAGTCGCCTACCTGTTACTATTATTATAGGGAAATCCGCCGAATATGTCAATCCCGCAAAAAAAATTGTGTACATTCAGATGCACACCTTCGACAAATTTCCTGTTTCGTATTGTGTCAGCTATTTTTGGAAGCTCTCCAGAACCTTGCGGAAACCTTCTACCGCTTCCTACGGCTCTGTGATCCTCATCTTTCCGGAGGAGGCAAACACCCAGCCGTAGAAGTTGCTGCTGGGATCGACCGTTACCAGCGTGCTGAAATGACATGCATCGACGGTCTGCACAGGAACATCCTCCCCAAAGCGGTCAATGATGCTGTTCATCAGAATGTTCTCGCACAGCAGCGTTACTGTACATTCCTTGCCGTTGAGCATGGAGAATTCCTGCGTGAAGAACTCCGATACGTCAAAGTCCTTTGGCTTTCTTACAGCGGCTTCATCCGTGACCTCCATCTGAACGATGCGGTCAACACGGAACTTTGCGATTTGTTGTTATGATCGTGGAAGCCGACAAGATAGTATGTATCGTTGTTCCAAAACATAGCGAACGGGGAGACCGAGTAGACTTGTCCGCCGCGCCGGAGATCTCGCTCTTTAGTGGGAGCGTAGTCGAAATAGCAGAAGGATATTTTCTTCCGCTCCGTGATTGCGGTTTGGATTCGGTCTACATTCAGATAAATGCTCTCGTTGGTAGCCTTGGAACGGCTGTCGATGTAGAGATGCCTTTTCAAAAGGGCTGTATCGCCGGGAGCAACAAAGGACGAAAGCCGTTTGACCAGTGCCTTGCTCCTGCGTGGTGTGATAAACCTGGCGGACTGAACGGCGTCGATCAGCAGCTTGACCTCCGGCGCTTCAAAATGCCGGGTCGCCACATGGTAGAGATTCTGAACCCTGCGGTCTTTGACAATATCCACTCCGAATTCTGTTAGCTGTTCGATGTCCTTGCGGAGCGTTCTCGGATCTGCGGTAATTTCATGCTGTTTCAAAAACGCAGAAATATCCGCGAGAGAGACCAGATGGGATTCGTCCGTGGTCTCCCAGAGATATTTGAATATGATGAGTGTACGGTTTGTGAGCATGTCGTTATCAACTCTCAAAAAACAAAGCAAAATAAGTATTGTGGCTTTTCAGTGTATCCACTATATCATTTGCGGTGGAATGCTTTTATGATAAGAATTAAAAAAGCATCTGTCCTGAATGTTCGCATTTGCAACCATTATCAACTTATCATGTGATATCTTTAGTCCTCCTCTTCAAATGCTGGTAAGTAGGTAAGTCCCTTACGGGGCTTACCCCTCTCAGAACCGGACGTGCAGTTTTCCCGCATCCGGCTCCCTGCAAAGCTAATACATCTGCAACTATCCGTATATACTCACATAGATATGTGGTCGGGCAAGTGGAAACTGTCTCATCAGTTCCTTATACCCTTCCTTTGTGTAGCTTTTTCTCTGACTTCTTCTATTCAGCCAGTAGAATAGCCTAAACCATACTACATTATAAAATGAGTTCAGGCTTCTTGAGTTGTCAGTTATTCCATAGTAATGATAGTAACCAGTTAAGATTTCATTCAGCTTCTTTACTATCTGGTTTATGCGAAGAAATCTCATTTCTCTTATCGTAGCATTTATTTCTTTGCTTTTCTTCGCCAGTTTTTTTCTTACTGGTTTTCCTCTTCACTCTGAACTTTCCCGTTCTTCCATGCGAACAGTAATGCGTAAATCCGAGGAATGTAAAAGTCTCCGGTCTTCCGTCTCCACGTTCTTTCCGGTTGCTCTCTGCAAATCGGCCGAATTCTATCAGCCTCGTCTTTTTCTCCTCCATTTCCAGTCCAAAGTGCATCATTCTGCGCTTTAAATATTCATAGAACATCTC
>CATJJD010000109.1 GCA_949740385.1 uncultured Lachnospiraceae bacterium | reverse complement strand
GGTCTCGATTCTCTTTGCGGAATTTTATTAAATATAGATTTAATATAAGGAGATTATATGTCACTGCAGTTTGTTATCGGCAGCTCCGGCTGCGGGAAAACCGAATATGTTTACCGGCAGACCGTGGAGGCTGCAGGGGAGCACCCGAAGAAAAATTTTCTTGTGGTTGTGCCGGAGCAGTTTACCATGCAGACGCAGCAGAAGCTGGTGGAGCTTGCGCCGAACCGCGCCATTATGAATATCGACGTCTTAAGCTTTAAGCGTCTCGCGTACCGCGTGTTCGACGAGCTGGGAATGCGGCAGGTGCGGGTGCTGGAGGAGACCGGAAAAAATCTGGTGCTGCGCCGCCTTGCGCAGGAGAACGAGAAGAAGCTTTCGGTGCTTGGCGCGAACATGAACCGGATGGGCTATGTGGGGGAGGTCAAATCGCTGATCTCGGAGTTTATGCAGTACGGTGTGTCGGCGGACGCGCTTCTTCAGATGGCGAAGCGGCCGGATCTTTCGCCGCTTTTTGCCGCAAAGCTTACGGATATTGTCACCATGTACCGGGCCTTTGTGGATTTTATGGAGGGAAGCTACATTACCGCGGAGGAGATTCTGACGGTGCTTAAGGGTGTGGCGCCCACGTCGAAGGTACTGAAGGACGCCGTCATTGTGCTGGACGAGTTCACCGGTTTTACGCCGATTCAAAACGAGCTGCTCGGAGAGCTGCTCTCGGTGGCGGAGCGGGTGACGGTGACGGTGACAATCGACGACCGGGAGGATTTCTTTCACAGCAGAGGAAGCGAGGAGCTGTTTGACCTGTCGAAAAAGACGATCCGCACCCTCATGCAGACCGCAAAGGCGTACTCTGTCTTCGTGGAGGAGCCGGTGGTGCTTACCGGAAGCGAAAAGCGGCGCTTTGCGGATGCACCGGCGCTGGCGTTTATGGAGCGCAATCTGTTCCGGCCCCGTTTTCAGAAGCTGGAGGGAAAGGCGGAGCAGATCCGGCTTCTTAGTGCGGCAAATCCCAGGGAGGAGCTGATGCTTGCGGCAAGAGAGATCAACCGGCTTGTGCGAAATGGCTGCCGCTACCGGGACATCGCGGTTGTGACCGGCTCGGTGGAGACTTACCACAGCTATGTGGAGCCGGTATTTCGAAAATATGAGATTCCGTACTTTCTGGACACAACGAGGGAGCTTTTGTTCCATCCGTTTATCGAATTTCTGCGGGCGGCTCTGGAGGTGGTGGAGCGGGGGTTTCACTATGAGGCCGTCATGCGCTTTCTGCGCTGCGGCTTTACGGACATAGACGAGGATGAGCTGGATTTGCTGGACAACTATCTGGTGGCCACCGGCATAAGAGGAAAGGCGGCCTTTGGCAGCCGATGGTCGCGGATGCCAAAGGAGCGGTCGCTCTTTAACCAGGAGCGGCTGGAGGAGCTGCGGCAGGAGATTTACGGTCTCTTTGAGCCCCTGTTCGATGTGTTCGAGGATCCTTCGGCCAGGGTTTCGGACGGCATTCTCGCACTCTACGGCCTGCTTTTAAAGGTAGAGGCGGAGCGGAAGCTGTGGGAGAAGGAGGAGGAGCTTCTGGCGCAGGATCAGCAGACGAAATCGAAGGAGTACGGGCAGATCTACGGGGTTGTCATGGAGCTGCTGGAAAAATATAATCTTCTTTTAGGAGATGAGCCCCTCACGGTGGAGGGCTTTTCCGAGGTGCTGGACGCGGGGCTTGCCGCGGCGGAGGTGGGGGTGATTCCACCGGGATACGACAGTGTGACAATCGGAGACATCGAGCGCACAAGGTTAAATCATATCAGGATTTTATTTTTTGTCGGCGTGAACGACGGTATTATTCCCAAAGCTGCGGGAGCCGGCGGCATTATATCCGAGTACGAGAGGGAGATCTTGCAGGCGGCGGATATGGAGCTTGCGCCAACCGCAAGAGAGCAGGCGTTTATTCAGCGGTTTTACCTGTACCGGAGTCTGACAAAGCCGTCGGAGCGTCTGTATCTGAGTTATGCGAGAGTCAACGCGCAGGGGCGCGCCATCAGGCCCTCCTATCTGATCGGCGAGATCCGCCGGATCTTTCCGGAGCTTGAGACTAAATGGCATGAGCGGGCGGAGGCGGAGTGCGACTTTTACACGAAGGGGGCTGCCTTCGACTATCTGATCCGGGGGGAGCGGGACGAAAACTGGCGCGCGCTGGCAAAATATTTCCTGGAAGGCGAAAAGGAGGACCGGCAGAAGGCTGCGCGGATACTGGAGGCGGGCAGTCAGTGCTACCGGGGCGAGCCCATAAGCCATGCGGTGGCGCTCGCGCTCTACGGGCGCAGACTGGAGGGCAGCGCAACGAGGCTGGAGCGGTTTGCGGCCTGCGCCTATGCCCACTATCTGCAGTACGGGCTGGGGCTGCGGGAGCGTGAAATCTGCCGGTTTGCCGGGGCGGATATGGGAAATATTTACCACACGGCGCTGGAGCGCTACAGCCGCAGACTTGCGGAGTCAGGGTACGACTGGTTTACGGTGCCGGAGCAGGTGCGTAAGGAGTACGCGGCCCTTGCGATGGAGGAGGCGCTGGCCTCATGCCCGTCGGCCGGCATCTACGCCAGGGCGGCGGATACTTACCAGACGAAGCGGATGCGCGCCATCTTTGAGCAGACGGTCTGGGCGCTGACGAGACAGGTGCGGGCGGGCCGGTTCGTGCCGACGGAGTTTGAGATCTCATTTGCAAGGCTCAGAGAGGAGATCGGGAGCGATTTCGGCGTGGTCCGCCTCGGGGAGGAGGAGTCCCTGATACTGCAGGGGCGGATCGACCGGATTGACACCTGTATGACGGATACCGGCATGTGCGTTAAGATTATCGACTACAAGTCCGGGGCAGCGGACTTTGATCTTGTGCAGGTGTACGAGGGGCGGCAGCTTCAGCTGGCCGTCTACATGGACGCGGCGATGGAGCTTGCGGCCCGCACCTTTTCGGGGCCGGTTGTGCCGGCGGGCATTCTCTACTACAGCATCGACGACCCGGTGCTCACAGACGGGGGCGAAGACGGGGAGGAGGCGGAGCACGCGAGACTTCTGGCTCTTCGGCCGGACGGGCTGATCAACCGGAAAGAGGAAATTTTCCGCGCTATGGACGAGAACGTGAGCGGCCGGTCCGAGGTGATCCCTCTTGAGCTGAAAAAATCGGGGGAGGTTTCCGAGGCCCGCTCCCATGTGGCGGACACGGAGGAGTTTTTGCTGCTTGAGCGCTTTGTCCGAAAAAAAATGGCGGAGCAGGCGAAGGCCATCTACGACGGCGAGGTGCGGGCGCTCCCTTACCGGGGCGGCAAAGGCAGCAGCTGTACATACTGTCCCTACGGGAGCGTGTGCGGCATCAGCCCGGGGCTCGGCTACGCCTGCAGACAGGAGCAGGCTCTCACGAAGGAGGAGGTGCTGGAGCGCATCCGTACGGAGCTTGCACTGGGGGAGAAGTAGAGAAAAGCGGCGGTTTACAGATTTAAGAAGAACAGATTTAAGAAGAGGGAGCGTTTGATGGGAGTCAGCTGGACGGAGGAACAAAAACAGGTGATAGAGCTGCGCGGCCAGGACATTTTAGTGTCCGCGGCGGCGGGCTCCGGCAAGACGGCGGTGCTTGTGGAGCGCATTATAAGGCGCATCACAGACCCGGTGAATCCGGTGGAGATTGACCGTCTTCTTGTGGTAACCTTCACCCGGGCGGCGGCGTCGGAGATGCGGGAGCGCATCCGCGCGGCTATTGAGCGGGCCTGCGAGGAGGATGCGGACAATTCCCACCTGCGGCGGCAGGCGGCGCTCATTCACAATGCGATGATCACCACCATAGACAGCTTCTGTCTGTTTGTGGTGCGCAACCATTTTGAGGAGATCGGGCTGGACCCGAATTTCCGCATTGCCGACGAGGGGGAGATCCGGCTTTTGGAGCTGGACGTGCTGGATGAGGTGTTCGAGAAAAATTACGAAAGGGAGGACAACGGGAGCTTCCGGAAGCTGATCGACGCCTACGCCGGAAAGCGAAACGATCAGGCGGTGCGGGATATGGTTCTTAAAATCTTTCGGATGTCCGCCAGCAGCCCCTGGCCCGAGGAGTGGATTGCCGGGCTTGTAAAGCCCTATGAGGTAAAAAGCGAGGAGGAGCTTGTCACGACGGAGGTCATGTCCGACATGGCAGAGACCGTGGGGCAGCTTCTGTCGGACATGGCGCAGGAGCTTGAACGGCTGCGGGATCTGGCAGCCGCGGCGGACGGTCCGGCCGCCTACGTGCCGGCGCTCGAATCCGATCTGGAACAGCTGGTGTCCGCGGCAGAGCTCTCCGGCTACGCAGAGCTTTCGGATTTTTTCGGGAAGCTGTCCTTCGCGCGGCTTCCGGCAATCCGAAAGTTTGAGGGGGACCCGCTAAAAAAGGAGGCCGTGCAGGAGGGCCGAAACCGGATTAAAAAAGAGGCGGAGGAGCTGCGGAAGCTTTATTTTTCCATGAATCTTTCGGAATTTCTGGATCAGCTTGCCACACTTCATCCGGTTGTGGAGGAGCTTGTGGAGCTGACCCTCCAGTACACAAAAGCCATGGCGGCGGCGAAACGGAAGAAGCGCATCGTGGATTTCTCCGACGTGGAGCACTTTGCGCTGCAGATTCTTGTGGACGGCAAAACGAAGCAGTGCAGGCGCACGGCGGGAGAATTCCGCGCCCATTTTGAGGAGATTATGATCGACGAGTACCAGGACAGCAACCAGGTGCAGGAGGAGATTATGCGGGCCATCTCCAGGGAGGAGGAGGGCGGCCACAATATGTTTATGGTGGGGGACGTTAAGCAGAGCATTTACCGATTCCGGCTGGCAAGGCCAGAGCTTTTTATGGAGAAATACGAAAGCTTCGGCGCGGGCGGTAAGGGGCAGAAACGGATTGATCTGCACCGGAATTTCCGCAGCCGCAGGGAGGTGGTGGACTTTAGCAACGATATGTTCTACCGGCTTATGAGCGCGGATCTCGGCAGGGTTTCCTACAGCGAGGAGGCCGCGCTGTACGCCGAGGCGTCCTACCCGGAGTGCGGGGGGATGGAGGCGGAGCTTCTGCTTTTTGACGAGGCGGACGAGCTGTTAGATCAGGATGAGGAGAAGAGAAAAGAGGGCGGAAAGCGGCTGGAGGCGCGGCTGATTGCGTCCCGCATAGACCGGCTGATGCGGGAGACGAAGGTGACGGATAAGGAGACCGGAGAGCTTCGTCCCATGCGCTGCTCGGACATTGTGGTGCTGCTCCGCAGCCTGAAGGACTGGGGCAGCGAGTTTGTGCAGGTTTTTGAGGGGCTTGGAATTCCGGCTCATGTGGAATCCTCTACCGGGTATTTCTCCGCGGTGGAGGTGCAGACGGTGCTTGCGCTTCTTCGCATTCTCGACAATCCGTACCAGGATATTCCGATGGCGGCGGTGTTAAGGTCTCCGATGGCGGGGCTTGACGACGAGGAGCTGGCGGAGATAAGGATTAAGAATCCGTCGGTTCCCTTTGCGGCGGCGGCTCTTCGGGCGATGGAGGAGGCGACGGAGGGAAAGCTGTTCCGTTTCTTCCATATATACCGCTCGCTGCGGCAGCTTAAGGATGTGCCGATCCACGAGCTGCTTGTGCGCGTTCTCGACGAGACCGGGTACGGGCATTACGCGGCGGCGATGCCGGCGGGGGAGCAGCGGAGCGCCAATCTGCACATGCTCATCGAGAAGGCGGTTGCCTTTGAGAAGACCAGCTACCGGGGGCTTTTTCACTTTGTGCGCTATATCGAGCAGCTTAATAAGTACGAGATCGACTTCGGGGAGGCGGATGTGACAGGGGAGAATGCCGACGTGGTGCACATTATGACGATCCACCGGAGCAAGGGGCTGGAGTACCCGGTGGTGTTCGTCTCCGGGCTTGGAAAGCGCATCAACCGGGCGGACATGAACGAGAGGCTTGTGGTGCACCCGGAGCTGGGGCTGGGGATTGATGCCGTCACGGTGAAAAACGGCGGCCGTTTCCGGGAGAGCTGTCTGTACCGAACGGCGCTTGCAAGGAGGCTTTTACGGGAAAATCTCGGGGAGGAGCTGCGGGTACTGTATGTGGCGCTGACCCGGGCGAAGGAGAAGCTGATTCTGACGGGGACGGTGAAGGATCTGTCGAAAACCATCGGAAAATATACGGGAAATGTGAAGCCGCATCAGCCCATCTCCTACCGGCAGCGGGCGGGGGCGGCCTGCCATCTGGACTGGATTTTGCCGGCGATGCTTTCCTATCCGGATAAATACAGTGTTGCCGCCGCGGACGCGGGGGAGCTGGTGTGGGATGCGGTGGAGAGCTCCGTTAAGCAGCGTCTGGACCAGGAGGAGCTGCTTGCGGAAATTGCGGCGGCGGACGATGAGCGGGTATCGCGGTACGGCGAGCTGTTTTCCTGGGAGTATGCGTACCGCAGCGAAGCAGGCAGAAAGAGCAAGTACTCGGTGTCGGAGTTAAAGCATGCGTCGATGGTGCAGCGGCTTGACCAGAAGGAGGGGGAAGCGCAGACGCCGGAATTTCTGCGGGAAAAAAGGGAGCCGTGCATACCTGATTTTGCAAAAGGGGGCAGAAGCCGCACGGTGACGGACGGCTTTGGCGTGCGGCCCGCGAGAGGCGCGCTGCGGGGAACGGCCATGCACCGGGTTATGGAGTGCCTGGATTTTGTGGGGCTTTCGAAGCTTGACACCGGCGATTTGCCGGCGGTAGCGGCTTTTGTGGAGAATGAGCTGTCCCGAATGCGGGAGTCGGGGGCTCTGCCGGATGAGCTGTCAGAGCTGGTTGTTTCTGAAGGGATAGTAAGCTTTGCGGCGGGGCCGGTGGCGCTTCGCATGGCAGGGGCCGCAAAAGAGGGCGAGCTGTACCGGGAGAAGCCCTTTGTGATGCAGGAGGAGGGCGTGCTGGTGCAGGGCATTATCGACGTGTTCTGGCGGGAGGGGGACAAAATCGTCCTGCTGGACTACAAGACGGACCGGGTGGAGACGGCGGAGGAGCTGATCTGGCGCTACGAGACCCAGATGAAGCTGTACGCCGACGCCTTAAGCCGTATTTTTTCAAACGGAAAGCGGACCGTGGAGGAGGTGGAGCGCCTGATCTATTCCTTCCGACTGCAGGAGGTGATTCGGCTGTGAAATATGTCGTTTTTGTAAGGCTGGATTTTCCGGCGGATCTGTAATATAATAAGGGCAGGAGGCGTTTATGGCTGACAGGAATAGCGGCGACAAAATTCAGTGGCATCAGGCGTTTGTGGGGGCGATACACTGCGAGCTTATGGAGGATCAGGAGAAGCTGATATTCGAGCAGGAGTACAGCATTACGAAAAAGCCGCTGCAGATTGATCTT
>CATJJD010000108.1 GCA_949740385.1 uncultured Lachnospiraceae bacterium | reverse complement strand
GGTAATTACCGCACGGATCTTATGTAAGCTACAATGGCAGAACAATAGATAAGGAGATCAGCACTGTGGTAAAAGTGATTACTTACGGCACGTTTGACCTGTTTCATCAGGGGCATATCAATTTGCTGGAGAGGGCAAAACAACTGGGCGATTATCTGATTGTCGGAGTTACGACGGAGCATTTCGACGAGGCCAGGGGAAAGATCAACGTGGTTGATTCCTGCCTTGAGAGAGTCGAGAATGTGAGAAAGACCGGTCTGGCCGACGAGATTATTATCGAGGATCATGACGGGCAGAAGATTGAGGACATTCAGAAGTACAAGATTGATATTTTTACGCTGGGAAGCGACTGGGAGGGGAGCTTTGATTATCTGAAAGCTTTCTGTAAGGTTGTCTATCTGGAGCGGACACCGAATATTTCGTCTACGGGACTGCGGTCGGACCGGTATCAGATTGTGCGGCTTGGAATCGTGGGGACCGGAAGGATTGCGAGGCGGTTTATGGCGGAGGAAAAGTATGTGTCCGGCATGAATACGATCTGCGCTTACAATCCGGAGCGGGAGAGCGGCGAGGAGTTTCGGGAGCGGTACAATCTGGAGCTTTACTGCGAGGACTATGATGAATTTTTGCAGGCGGTGGACGCCGTGTATATCGCTTCGCCGAACGAGAATCACTACGATTACGCCAGAAGGGCAATCGTCAGCGGAAAGCATGTGCTGTGCGAGAATCCCCTTGCGCTGACAAGACAGCGGGCGGAGGAGCTGTTTACGCTGGCAGAGGAGCGGGACGTTGTGGTGCTGGAGGGAATTAAGACGGCGTACTGTCCGGGATTTCAGCAGCTGATCAATGTGGCAAGAAGCGGTCAGATCGGGGAGATCCGTGATATTGAGGCCTGCTTTACCAGCCTGGCAAATCATCAGATGAGAGAGATGACGGACGTGGAATACGGCGGGGCGTTTCTGGAGTATGCGGTGGACACGCTGCTGCCGATTTTGAAGCTGTACGGGACGGATTACCGGGATATTCAGATTCACAGTATTAACCGGGAGGACGGTCTTGACCTGTACACGAAAATTGACCTGATCTACGATCAGGGGATGGCAACGGCCAAGTGCGGCATAGGCGTAAAGACGGAGGGGCAGCTTGTGATTTCCGGCAGTCAGGGCTACATTCTGGCGGAGTCGCCCTGGTGGCTCACGAGGAAATTTAAGATTCGCTATGAGGATCCGAACCGGGTGGAGACGTTTGAGCCGAAGTTTCAGGGGGACGGGCTGCGGTATGAGATGAGCGAGTTTGTGGCACAGATCAATAAGAGCAATAAAAACGGGTATCTTCTTACCCGCGGCGAGATTATCGCAATGTCGGAGATTACGGAGATTTTTATGAAGAACCGGCAGAGACAGCGGGGAAGATGAGAAGGATAAAGCAGTGTGGAGCAGGGAGTTGATTAAACCCTGCTCCTTCGTTTATAATAGAGGTAAGCAGACGGGGAGGGGAATGTGATGGCGAGGAATGTGGCGATCGGAATACAGGATTTTGCGACGCTTATTGAGAAAAACTGTTTTTATGTGGATAAAACACATTTTATTAAGGAGTGGTGGGAATCGAATGACAGTGTGACACTGATCACCCGGCCGCGCAGATTCGG
>CATJJD010000107.1 GCA_949740385.1 uncultured Lachnospiraceae bacterium | reverse complement strand
TTGGGACATATTCCGGCCGCCTGCCGATGCAGGGCATTTCCTGCTGTGTGCTTGTGAAAAGGCGCTAGTCGGTGCTCTTGTTGATGTAGCTTGTCTTATATTTGGAGTAGACGATGCGCTGGCTGTGGTAGAGTCCGAAATAGCCCGAGAGCATGTAGCTGAAGGCGGTGGCCAGCAAAAAGTAGGACATTCCGTCATAGCCGAACAGCTCAAAGCTGATGAGCAGCGCGGTGATGGGGCAGTTGGTCACGCCGCAGAAGAGGGACGT
This sequence comes from uncultured Lachnospiraceae bacterium, assembly GCA_949740385.1. Lineage (GTDB taxonomy): Bacteria > Bacillota > Clostridia > Lachnospirales > Lachnospiraceae > Roseburia. The sequence goes on along the minus strand of CATJJD010000107.1, from coordinate 17,035 downwards.
CATGCCGACAGCCGCGCACATGGTCGGAGAGAAGCCCACAAGATTCCCGAACAGACAGCCGACGGCCGCGCCGGTGAAAAAGGAGGGGACGATCTCGCCGCCCTTAAAGCCCGCGCCCAGGGTGAGGGCCGTAAAGAGCATTTTTAACACAAAGGCCTCCGGGCGCACCGAGCCCTTTATGCACTGCTGGATTATGTCGATGCCCGTGCCGTTGTAGTCGTAGCTTCCCGCAAGAAAGGTAAGCAAAGCCACGATGCAGCCGCCGGCGAAGACACGCACGTAAGGGTTTTTGAAAAAGCGCCGGTACAGATCCTCGGTCCGGTGCAGGATCACGCAAAAGAGGATGCTCACCAGAGCGCATATAACCGCAAGAGCGGAAATCTTCACCGCGCTCGCCACCGTAAAGCGCGGGACGGACGTGATGAGAAACAGCTCGTTTGCGACGCCGAACAAAAAGGCGATGCCGTGGGCCACCAGGGCGCTGATTACGCAGGGCACCAGGGCGGTGTAGTACATGACGCCGACGCTCACCATCTCCATCGAGAAGATGGCGGCTGCCATGGGCGTTCCGAAGAGGGCGGAAAAAGCCGCGCTCATGCCGCACATAATCATGACGTGCCGGTCCTTCTCGTCGAAGCGAAACAGCCGTCCGATGGCGTTGCCGAGGCTTCCGCCAAGCTGCAGCGCCGCGCCCTCGCGGCCGGCGGAGCCGCCGAAGAGGTGGGTGATCAGCGTGGAGACAAAGATCAGCGGCGCCATCCGAAAGGGCAGCTTATCTCCCGAGTGGATGGCGGAGATCACAAGGTTGGTCCCGGTGTCGTCGGCGTCCTTAAACAGATGGTACAGCCCCACGATCGCCAGTCCGCCGAAGGGGAGCAGCCAGATCAGCCAGGGGTTCTGAAGCCTCAGCACCGTGACGAAGGAGAGGCCGAAGTAGAAGGCCGTGCCGCACAGCCCCACGGCAGAGCCCACAAGCAGTGCGAAAATCACCCAGCGGAACGACGCGGCGAGGCGCTGCAGGTTATGTTTTATTTTATGTCGAATCACATCATTCATAGAGCAGACCATCCTTTACTTATTTATATTGTCCTTTCTGTTTATATTAACATTGAAAATAGTTTTTTACAAGAAGGGAAAAGGGTGTTATGATACAATCATGAGTAAATTTTGAGGAGGAAACAATTATTATGAGAACGAGTGGCGTACTTATGCCGATCTCTTCCCTGCCGTCCCCTTACGGCATCGGAACGCTGGGAAAGGCGGCGTGCAAATTTGCGGATTTTCTTGTACGGGGAGGCCAGAAATACTGGCAGATACTGCCCATCTGCCCTACCAGCTACGGGGACTCGCCCTACCAGTCCTTTTCCAGCTTTGCGGGCAACCCGTACTTCATTGACCCGGACATTCTCTGCCGGGATAAGCTTCTGACAAAGGCGGAGTGCAGATCCTTTGACTGGGGAAAAAGCGATGATTACGTGGACTACGGCGTGATGTATGTCAGCCGCTACGGGCTGCTCCGCAAGGCTTATAAGCGTTTCCGAAAGAATACGCCGGACGCCTTTTACACATTCTGTGAGGAGAAAAAGGCGTGGCTTGACGACTACGCCCTCTTTATGGCGTTAAAGGACGCCAACAGCGGCGCGGCCTGGTTTTCCTGGGACAGAGCGCTTAAGTTCCGGAAGCCGGAGGCGCTGGATGAGGCGAAGGAGACCTACGCGCAGGACATCGAGTTCTATCAGATGCTGCAGTATCTGTTTTTCGAGCAGTGGGAGGCCGTCAAGGGCTATGCCAACGAGAAGGGCATCGAGATTATCGGGGACGTGCCGATCTATGTGGCGGCGGATTCCGCCGACGTGTGGGCGAACCCGGAGCTGTTTTACCTGGACGAAGAGCTGGAGATGATTGAGTTGGCGTGCTGTCCGCCGGATGCCTTCTCCGCGGACGGACAGCTATGGGGCAATCCGCTGTTTCGCTGGGACGTGATGAAGAAGGATGGCTACGACTGGTGGACGAAGCGCATCGCGGCCATGGCAGAGCTCTACGACATCGTAAGGATCGACCACTTCAGAGGCTTTGACTACTACTACGCGATAGCGGCGTGGGATAAGACGGCGGTAAAAGGCGTGTGGAAGCAGGGGCCGGGGATGGATCTGTTCCATGTGCTGGAGGATAAGCTTGGAAAGCTGCCGATTATCGTGGAGGATCTGGGCTTTCTGACGCCCTCCGTGCAAAAGCTCTTAAAAGACTCCGGGTTCCCGGGCATGAAGGTGATCCAGTTCGCCTTTGACAGCAGGGAGGACAGCGACTATCTGCCTCACAACTATCCGACCAACTGCGTGGTCTACACCGGCACCCACGACAACGACACGGTGCTTGGCTGGATGAAGTCTGCGCCGAAGGCTTCCGTGCGTTTCGCGAAGGAGTATCTGAACCTGACGGAGGAGGAGGGCTACAACTGGGGCATGATGCGGGCGGCCTGGTCTTCCGTGGCGGACCTTGCCATCGTGCCGATGCAGGATCTTTTGGGCATCGACAGCAGAGCCCGCATGAACACGCCGTCCACTCTGGGAGGCAACTGGATGTGGCGGGCGACAAAGGAGCAGATCACCGGCGCGCTGGCGAAAAAGCTGAACCGCTGCATGCAGATGTACGGCAGGTGCTGCACAAAAGAAAATATGGAATAAATGTGTCCCTCTTCTCATATATTAGCCATATATTGAGAAGGGGGTCTTTTAATGGACAACAGGGAAAGTAAGGATTTTGACTTATATAAAGATATCCAGGGAAGGACGAAGGGCGAGATCTACATCGGCGTTGTCGGACCCGTGCGCACCGGAAAATCCACGTTTATCAAGCGGTTTATGGATCTGTTCGTGCAGCCGTACATAGAGGACGAGAATGCGAGGCAGCGGGCGATGGACGAAATGCCGCAGTCCGCCGCAGGCAGAACGATCATGACGACGGAGCCGAAATTTATCCCGCAGGAGGCGGCGACAATCATGCTGGCGGACCAGAGCGACATAAAGGTGCGCCTGATCGACTGCGTGGGCTTTATGGTGGACGGGGCAAGCGGTCACATGGAGGGCGACGAAAACCGGATGGTGAAAACGCCCTGGTTCGAGCAGGAGATTCCGTTTGTGGACGCGGCAAGAGTGGGGACGAAAAAGGTTATACACGACCACGCCACCATCGGCATTGTGGTGACGACGGACGGCTCCATCGGAGAACTGCCGAGGGAGAGCTACCTGGAGGCGGAGCGCACCACAATCGACGAAATCCAGGACATCGGAAAGCCCTACGTGATCGTCATAAACAGCGAGCGGCCCTACAGCGAGGAGACGAAGCGTCTGGCGGAAGCTCTGTCCCAGACATACGGCACGGTGGCGATCCCGGTCAACTGCCAGCAGATGCACCGGGAGGACGTGACAAGGATTATGAACGCGATTCTTCTGGAGTTTCCGGTGACACGGATGGACTTCTTTATACCGAAGTGGACCGAGATGCTTCCGCGGGAGCACGCGGTGAAGGCCGCGATACTTACGGCGGCCTCCGGCATGCTCATGCGGGTAAACAAGGCGAAGGACATCTACGGGCTGTTTAACGAGAAGCGGAGCGAGCCCTTCGGGGCAGAGGGCTGCAGTGAGGGCCAGACCGGCTGCGGAGACATCGGAGAGCTTACGGTTTCCGGCATCAACCTGGCCAACGGCACGGTGACCGTCCGCATGGAGGTGGACGACAAATACTATTTTGCCTACATCAGCGACATGACGGGGGTGACCATAACCGGGGAGTACCAGATGATCTCCATGCTGCGGGGGCTGTCCGCCATGAAGTCGGACTACGAGAAGGTGAAGGACGCCATGGAATCCGTGGAGCAGAAGGGCTACGGCGTTGTGATGCCGGGACTTTCGGACATCCGCATGGAGGACCCGGTGCTCATCCAGCACGGCGGCAAGTACGGCGTGAAAATGCGCGCCCTCTCCCCGTCGATCCACATGATCAAGGCCAACATCGAGACGGAGATCGCGCCGATTGTCGGCAGCGAGGAGCAGGCGAGAGATCTGATCGAGTACATCCGGGCCGGGGAGGAGAGCGGCGAGGGGCTGTGGACGACGAACATATTCGGCAAGTCCGTGGGCGAGCTGATGGAGGACGGCATCCGCAGCAAGATCATGCAGATGGACGACGAGTGCCAGCTCAAGCTGCAGGACACGATGCAGAAGATCGTAAACGACAGCAACGGCGGCCTGATCTGCATTATTATCTGATGCTTCACATTTTGTTTTTCTTTTTGCCCGAAATCTGCTATACTGTATACATGGAATCTGCCTGCGCGCCTGCCGAAGGAAGTGCCGGGCGCGCGGGAATAATAAAATCATGTTTTAAAAAACGGAGGATGGCTGGATGGGTGAAGTGTACGAGAAACTGACAAGATGCTATGAGAGCGTGAGAGCGCAGACGGATTTTGAGCCGCAGGTGGCCCTTGTGCTGGGGTCGGGGCTCGGCGATTACGCGTCGGGGATTCGGGTAAAACAGACGCTGGATTACAGCGAGATCGAGGGCTTTCCGGTGTCCACGGTGCCGGGACATGCGGGAAAATTTATATTCGGCTATGTGGGAGACGTGCCGGTGGTGTGCATGCAGGGGAGAGTCCACTACTATGAGGGCTATCCGATGAGCGATGTGGTGCTGCCTGCGAGGCTGATGAAGCGGATGGGAGCGAAGGTGCTCTTTCTCACCAACGCGGCGGGGGGCGTTTCGCTCGGTATGCGCGCGGGGGATCTGATGCTCATTACCGGACAGATTGCAAGCTTTGTGCCGTCTCCGCTGATCGGCGCAAATATTGACGAGCTGGGGGAACGGTTCCCGGATATGAGCGAGATTTATAATCGCGATTTAATAATGATCGCCCGAAAATGCGCATCGGAGCTCGGCATTGACATAAAGGAGGGGACGTACCTGCAGTTTACGGGGCCGGCCTATGAGTCGCCGCAGGAGGTGGCGATGGCCAGACTGCTTGGGGCGGACGCGGTCGGCATGAGCACGGCCTGCGAGGCGGTGGCGGCCAACCACATGGGGATGAAGATCGTCGGCATCTCCTGCATCAGCAACCTGGCCTGCGGCATTTCCGCGGTGCCGCTGTCTCATAAGGAAGTGCAGGAGACGGCGGATCAGGCTGCGCCGCGGTTTAAAGCCCTTGTGACGGCCATCATAGAGGAGATCGGAAAGTCATGCGGGTGATATTTGTGCACCACAGCTGCTTTGTGGCGGAGGTGGACGAGCTTGTGCTCGTGTTCGACTATTTTGCCGGGGACCGGGTGCGGGGATTCGATTTTTGCGGCGTGCTGCCGGAGTACCCAAAAGACACCCGGATTTATATGTTCGCCAGCCACAGCCACAGGGACCACTACGACATGGATATTCTGCGGCTGTGGGAGCGGTATCCGAACATCCGCTACCTGTTCTCGAAGGACATAAGGATCAGCCCGAATTTTCTGAGGAAACACGGGATTGACCCCTCGGTCAGGGAGCGGGTCACCTTCTTCAGCCCGGGAAAGAGCTGTCAGGTGGACGGGCTCTCGGTGACCGCGCTGCAGTCGACGGACGCGGGAGTCGCCTATTACGTGCAGGTGAGAGGGCGGTCTCTTTTCCACGCGGGAGATCTGAATGACTGGAGCATGGAGGGCGCCGGAGATCTGATCAACGGCAGAGTGCGAAGGAGCTTCCGGCATGAGATAAAGAAGCTTTCGGCACGTCCTGTTGACGTTGCCTTTTTCCCGGTGGACCCAAGGCTTTCGGAGCACCGGTTCGACGGGATCGACTTCTTTTTAAAGAACACCGACGCAAAATACGTTTTTCCGATGCACATGTGGCAGGATTACTCCGGCATCGCCGCGTATAAGAGGCGGCTGCCCGGGCCTGGTATGGCGGAGCGGATCGTGGAGATCACCGGGGAAAATCAGGTGTTTTCCGTGGAATAACAGGGGTTTACACCTATGGCGCAATCTGCTATACTTATCTGACAGAGCCGGATGAAATTAAGAAAAAGGAAGGCTATACGAAGAACGAGATTCTCAGGCTGCCTGACACCGTTGCGGGAGCGAAGGAGAATGAGTAAGAAGATCGGCGTTTCTTACCGCCGAAAGCAGATACAGGAGGTTGGAAGATGGAATTTTTGTTGTGTATTTTGCAGTACCTGATTATTATGGCCGTTCTGGCCGGCGTGGGAGTCCTGGGCGGAGTCGTCGGCACAAGGCTGCGCCGCGCAAAGGATGCGAAGGCGGGCGCAGCAAAAGAACAGACCATGCAGTAGAAGCTGCGATTACAAGGGCAGCTGTGTGCCGGACGGTGCACAGCTGCTTATGCACGGACAGACGGAGGAAGATGAAGAAATGGAAAAGAATTATGGCGTAAACGAGCTGCGCCGGATGTATCTGGATTTTTTTGAGGGGAAGGAGCATCTTGTGATGAAGAGCTTCTCCCTGGTGCCCCACAACGATAACAGCCTGCTTTTGATCAATGCGGGCATGGCTCCCTTAAAGCCGTATTTTACCGGGCAGGAGATTCCGCCGAAGAAGCGCGTGGCCACCTGTCAGAAGTGCGTGCGCACCGGCGACATCGAGAACGTGGGAAAGACGGCCAGACATCTGACCTTTTTTGAGATGCTCGGCAATTTTTCTTTCGGGGATTACTTTAAGAGAGAGGCCATCGCCTGGTCCTGGGAGTTTCTGACAGCTGTGATGGGGCTTCCCGCGGACAGGCTCTACCCGTCCGTTTACGGCGAGGACGAGGAGGCCTTTGCGATCTGGAACGAGGAGATCGGCATTCCGGCGGAGCGCATTGTCCGCTTCTACAGAGATCCGGAGACCGGGGAGTGCGACAACTTCTGGGAGCACGGCGCAGGCCCCTGCGGCCCGTGCTCGGAGATCTACTACGACCGGGGCGAAAAGTACGGCTGCGGCAATCCCGACTGTAAGGTGGGGTGCGAGTGCGACCGCTTTATCGAGGTGTGGAACAACGTGTTCACTCAGTTTGAGGGGGACGGAAAGGGAGGCTACACCGAGCTTTCCCAGAAAAATATCGACACCGGCATGGGACTTGAGCGCCTTGCGGTTGTCATGCAGGACGTGGACTCGGTGTTCGACATCGACACCATGAAGGCCATAAGAGACAAAATCTGCGAGATGGCGAAAAAGACCTACCGGACCGACGCGCTGGACGATATTTCCATCCGGCTTATCACCGACCATATGCGCTCCGCCACGTTTCTCGTGTCGGACGGGGTGCGCCCGTCCAACGAGGGCAGAGGCTATGTGCTCCGCCGCCTGATCCGACGCGCCGCGCGGCACGGAAGAATGCTCGGCATTGACGGGCTGTTTCTGGCGAAGCTGTCGGAGACGGTCATCGCCGAGAGCCGGGACGGCTACCCGGAGCTGGAGGAGAAGAAGGACTATATTTTCCGCATTCTGACGGAGGAGGAGAAGAGCTTCAACAAGACCATCGACCAGGGGCTCTCCATTCTCTCCGACATGATGGCGGAGCTGGAGAAGGAGGGCGGAAAGCAGCTCTCCGGCGAGAACACCTTTAAGCTCTATGACACCTACGGGTTCCCGGTGGATCTGACGGCGGAGATTCTGGAGGAGAAGGGCCTGTCTTACGATGCAGCAGGCTTTGAGGCATGTATGCAAAAGCAGCGGACGAGAGCCAGAAATGCGCGCAAAGCCACAAACTATATGGGTGCGGACGCCTCGGTGTTCGAGCAGGCGGACCCTGCCATCACAACGGAGTTTGCGGGCTACGACACGCTGGTTTGCACGTCGGTTGTGACGGTGCTTGCCACAACCGAAGAGGGGGAGGACGGCGCCGTCACATCCGCGCTCTCCGACGCCGTCGCGGAGGGCCAGCAGGGCACCATCGTGGTGGAGAAGACGCCGTTTTATGCCACCATGGGCGGCCAGCAGGGCGATAAGGGCGTGATTGAGACCGGCGGCGGCAAATTTGTTGTGGAGGACACGGTGGCCCTTGCCGGGGGCAAGGTGGGCCATGTGGGCCGCATGGAGTCCGGCATGATCGCGCTGGGCGAGGAGGTAAGACTCTCCGTCGACGCGCCCCTTCGGGCGCAGACGTGCCGCAACCACTCCGCCACCCACCTTCTGCAGAAGGCGCTGCGGGAGGTGCTGGGAAATCATGTGGAGCAGGCCGGCTCTTATCAGGACAATGAGAGAACCCGCTTTGACTTCAGCCACTTTTCGGCCATGACGCCGGAGGAGCTGGCGAAGACGGAGCGCATCGTGAACGAGAAGATTGCGGAGCAGATCCCTGTGGTCACCAATGTGATGTCGGTGGAGGATGCAAAGAAGACCGGCGCGACGGCGCTCTTCGGCGAGAAGTACGGCGATACGGTGCGCGTTGTGTCCATGGGCGACTTCTCGAAGGAGTTCTGCGGCGGAACCCATGTGAAAAACACGGGGGACATCGCGGCGTTTAAAATTATTTCCGAGAGCGGAATCGCCGCGGGCACAAGACGCATCGAGGCGCTGACCGGGGCCAATGTGCTCTCGTACTACGCGAAGCTTGAGGAGGAGCTCTTTGCGGCGGCGCGCATTGTGAAGGCGACGCCTGCGAACCTTCTGGAGCGTCTGGAGAAGCTCACCGCGGAGGTGAAGGCGCTCCAGAGCGAGAACGAGTCATTAAAGAGCCGGGCGGCGAAGGACGCCCTCGGGGACGTGATGGACCGGGTACGGGAAGTGAAGGGCGTGAAATTCCTTGCGGCGGACGTTGCGGACCTTGACATGAACGGGCTGCGGGATCTGGGAGATTCCCTGCGGGACAAGCTCGGAGAGGGCGTCATCGTCCTGGCAAGCGCCTGCGAGGGCAGAGTGAACCTGGTTGCGATGGCCACCGACGGCGCCGTAAAGCAGGGTGCTCATGCGGGCAATCTCATTAAGGCCATCGCCGGAAAGGTCGGCGGAGGCGGCGGCGGAAGACCGAACATGGCCCAGGCCGGCGGCAAAAATCCGGCGGGAATAGCGGATGCGGTGGCCGCAGTGGAGCCGGTTCTCTCCGATATGCTGGGGTAATTGCTTTTAAGTGACATTTTTTTCATAAAAACTATTGACAAATGCTCATTTTTTGCTAAACTAGTTTTAGTGCAAAGATTACCTTACAGTTGGTGCACAATATCGCAACTGGAGGGAGGTTAGGTGTGGAATGTCTAGTGTAATCGTGAAAGAGAACGAGACTTTAGATAGCGCATTACGTCGTTTCAAGAGAAACTGCGCTAAGGCTGGAATCCAGCAGGAGATTCGTAAGCGCGAGCATTACGAGAAGCCAAGCGTTAAGCGTAAGAAGAAGTCTGAAGCAGCTAGAAAAAGGAAGTACAACTAAAGTTGTGATGAATACCCCCGGGATTTCCCGGGGGTATTGTTATCGCGAGGAATCAGCAGCGGGCGTTATCTGTTATGGATAAGAAATGTTTTTAATGAGAGGAAGGGATTGTATGCAGGAGAACCTGAAAAAAATGATCGGCTACTACCGGCCGTACCGGAAAATTTTCTGGGCGGACATGTTTTTTGCGATGCTGTCGGCTCTTGTGGCGCTGACCATCCCCCTTGTGGTGCGCTACGTCACATCCACACTGATTTACCAGGAGCCGGAGGTGATTTTAAACCGGATCGCATACATCGCGGCAGGCCTTGCGGTTTTGCTTGCGGTGGACTGCTACAGCCGCTTTTTTATCGGCAATTACGGGCATGTGATGGGGGCGAAGATGGAGTACAATATGCGCAGCGAGATTTTCTGCCATATGCAAAAGCTCTCTTTTTCCTTCTACGACGACGCGAAGGTGGGGCAGCTGATGAGCCGCATCACCACGGACCTGTTCGATATTACAGAGCTATTGCACCACGGGCCGGAGAATCTGATTCTATCGGTGTTAAAGATCGCAGGAGCCTTTGTGATTCTGTTAAACATCAACGGCTGGCTCGGTCTGGCGGCCTTTGCGGCGCTCCCCTTTATGTTCGGCTTCGCCTTTCTCCTGAACCGGAAAATGCGCGGCGCTTTCCGGCGTAACAGAGAGAAGATCGCGGAGATCAACGCTCAGATCGAGGACAACCTCTCGGGCATCCGGGTGGTAAAATCCTTTGCCAACGAGAACATTGAGGAGGAGAAGTTCCGCATCGGAAACGACGGCTTTCTTGCGGCAAAGAAGAGCAGCTACCGCTACATGGGAAGCTTTCAGGCGGGAGTCGGGGTGTTCACGACGCTGATTCAGGTCAACGTCATCATCGTGGGCGGCATTCTGATCGCCCACGGGAAGGTGGACGTCAGCGACCTGATTACGTTTCTGCTCTACATCGGTGTGTTCACGGATCCGATCCGCACACTGGTGGATTTCACGGAGCAGTTCCAGAACGGCTACACGGGCTTTGAGCGCTTCCGGGAGATTATGAACATTATGCCGGACATTGCGGACGAGCCGGGCGCGGTGTCGCTCTCCGGCGTGAAGGGGGATATTGCCTTTGAGAATGTCTCTTTCCGCTATCAGGACAATCAGGAGGAGGTGCTGAATCACATCGATCTCTCGGTGCCGGCGGGCTCCTACATGGCGCTGGTGGGCTCCTCCGGCGCGGGAAAGACCACACTCTGCTCGCTGATTCCGCGGTTTTATGATGTGACAGACGGGCGGATTTTAATCGACGGGCAGGATATAAGAAATGTGAAGCTCAAGAGTCTGCGGGATCAGATCGGCATTGTCCAGCAGGACGTGTACCTCTTTGCCGGGACGATTCTGGAAAATATCCGCTACGGAAGGCCGGATGCCACCGAGGCGGAGGTTGTGGAGGCGGCGAAGAACGCCAACGCCCACGAGTTTATCATGTCCTTTCCAAACGGGTACGAAACGGACATCGGGCAGCGGGGCATCAGGCTATCCGGCGGCCAGAAGCAGCGTCTGTCCATCGCCAGAGTGTTCTTAAAAAATCCGCCGATTCTGATTTTCGACGAGGCCACCTCGGCTCTGGACAACGAGAGCGAGCGGGTGGTGCAGGAGTCCCTGGAGAAGCTGGCGAAAAACCGCACGACCTTCGTGATCGCACACCGCCTTACGACGATTCAGAACGCGGAGAAGATTCTCGTGCTGACCGAGGATGGCATCGCGGAGTCCGGCACTCACGAGGAGCTTCTGGCGCAGGGCGGAATTTACGAGAAGCTGTATCACATGCATGATCCAAAGAGAGCCGCCATCGCCTGAACCGTTTCCGCAGAAAATACGGCCATGGACGGCGGCGGATGACGGGACGGGCCTCATGCCGCCGCCGGAATCGATTCCGCAGAGAATACAGCCAGGGACGGCGCGGATGACGGGACGGCCTCACGCCGCCACCGCCGGAATCGATTCCGCAGAGAAAATACGGCATGAAAAATGAGCCGGCCGACTGCACACACAGTCGGCCGGCTCAGGCTTTCAGAAGCTGCTTTTTTCTTCGGCTGTCAGGGAATCGAACACATGGGTTTCGGTGACCGTTCCCGTGTCATACTCGCTCTTTGTGTAGATGATTTCGTGTGCGTCCGGATCCAGCGCCATGGCGTACACGTAGCGCACGCCGTCCTCAATCCACTCCCGGTTTCCGATCCAGTCCGGGTATTTCCACATTTCGTTAAATTTTCCCCCGTCGCACATGAGATTGGACACTTCCACACTTACGCCGGCATCGGTCAGAAGCGTGTGCGGAAAGTCCCCGTAATGGCCGATGACGGCGTTTCGGCCCAGCTGCTGCAGGTAACGGCTGGCCTGTTCCCGCTCCTGTTTGGTTAAATGGTCGACGTCCTCGTCCGAAAGACGGATGCACCGGTCCTGGAGCTCTTTTGGGAAGAGCTTTCGGATGGACGAAACGTACAGGCCGCCGTCCTCCGGCAGTGTGAAGGACTGCAGAACGTAGCCTGCGCTCTCATCCCCTGAGAAGGTCAGAACCGCCGGGATTGCGCCGGTGCCGGATTCCTTGACAAAGGCGTTGTTCTGAAACTGGTATTCTCCGTACATGGTCAGGCAATAGACGACGGTGTTGCTGTCTTTGTCTGTCGTCTCACCGAGCAAAATGTGTCCCTCCGCTGCAAGCTCCGCCTCGGAGAACCGGCCGCGGTTGAAGGAGAGCACGGCAAGCCCCACCGCCTGGTCCAGGTCACGGACTGCCTGCGTGTCCGGCGTTTCTTCCGAAGGTCCGGCTGCCTGGCTGTTTTTGGGGTTGATTTCGTCCGGTCCGGCTGCCTGGCCGTTTTTGGGGCTGGTCTCGTCCGGTTCGCCTGTCCGGTGGGTTCCGGAGTCGGTCTCGTCCGGTTCGTTTTGCCATTCGATTTCCAGGTTGGTTTCCGTTGGTTCGTCTGTCCGGGCAGCTCCGGAGTCGGTTTCGTCCGGTTCGTTCCGCCGGTCGGTTTCTGTGTTCGCCGGAAGCTTTGCCTCGTTTTGGGGCAGGGCGGAGGCGGTGGTGCTCATGCTGACAAAGCAGATCAGTGCAGCGGCCGCAAGAAGAATTGTGGCAGAGCGGGCCGTCTTCGGAGCCGACGCGATTGTTCGGATTCTTTTTTTCATACTTTTTCCTCCTTCTGACATGGCTGCGGCAATGGTGCCGCTGTGTAATGGGTCTGTTTTGACGGGAATCATCCCGATCAGTGTTTTTGCGTAGGCAAGCCGCTCCGACTGGCCCAGTATCCGCAGGGCGGCCTCGTCGCAGGAGAGCTCACAGTCCTCCCGGGAGAGGGATGCGGCCAGCCATACGAGGGGATTCCACCAGTACAGTGTCACACAGAGGCAGCGGAGCGCGGACCATACGGTATCGCCCTGCCGGTAATGGCAGTATTCGTGAACCAGTATGTGCTTAAGATTTTTTGTGTCCTCCGCCATGGCGGCTGTGATGTAGACACTGCGCCCGTACAGGCACGGGGACGGCAGGCCGTTTACCGTATAGACCGGAAGTCCGATGCCGCAGTCGCCGTCGAAGGGAACCCGCTTTTTGCGCAGGTACAGGGCAAGGCGGATATTGCCGGCCAGAAAATAGAGGAACAGGGCGCCGCTGCCGACGGCCGCCGCCGACAGGAAAAGCGGTGCGGCGCTTCCCGGTTGCGGGGAAGTCTGTTCGAAGGTCTGCGGCCGGTTTGCCTGTTTCGGCCTGTCGTCTGCTGCCGTGGAAGGCGCGGGCGTTTTCTGTCGGTCCGGGTGTGCTCCAAAGTCCGGGAAAATGGCAGCATTCGAGCTGTCCGGGCTGCTTTCTGCGGTCTTGAGCGCACCGGCAAGGCGCAGCACCGAGAGTGGGCTTCTTATCACCGGGACAGGCAGAATCAGCAGGCGTACTGCCACGAGAAGCCACAGGGCGTACTGCAGGCGCATGGGAATCCTTCTGTGAAACAGGGTGCGAAGGAGCGCGACGGAAAGGATCAAAAGGGACGATGTCAATATGGAAATACCCAGTGTAAGAACCATGTCATCTGTCATATTTTTTCCGGCCCTCTGGTGTGGCTCTCCTCCTGCAGAATTTCGTACAGCTCGTCAATCTCCTGTGGGGACAGTGCCTTCTGCTGTACCATGGTGTTTAGCATCAGTCCGATTTTCCCGTGAAATACCCGGTTCAGGAAATCGGTTGTCTCCTGTATGCACACCTGATCCTCCTCCCAGTCCGGGTAGTAGAGCTTTGCTTTCTTCCCCTCCGTGAAGTGGAGCGCGCCCTTTTCCTCCATCCGCTTTAAGAAGGACATGACGGTATATTTGGTCCAGCCGGTTTCCTCCTTTAAAGCGTTGGTGATCTCCATCATGGTGCGGGGGGACTGCTCCCACAGCACCGTCATAATTTTCCATTCCGCGTCGGTCAGTTTCAGCTGCATGGCTTATCCTCATCTTTCTGCTGTAATTGTAAAAAAGGTTGACAAATGCTTACCTTGTGCTTTGAGTATAGCAGGAAGGTAAGCATTTGTCAACCTTTGAGCTGAGATAAATTTTTCGGCCGGATCACAGCCAGGTCTGAACGGCGTCCTTTAATTCCAGAAACATCGCATAAAAACTGCTTTTGGTCTGGCGCACAATATCCAGTGCGACGGATTTATTGTAAGAGTGTGCCACATTGTTTCTGGCCTGGAGTGCGGCCAGCCACAGCTTTTCGTCGGAGAGAATGCCGGAGGCGTATGCGGTTTTTAAGATGATTTTCGGAGAACCGGTGGCTCCCTCCTCAATTCCGTGTTCGTTTAAGAGCTCTTTCATCATTTTCCAGGACTGCTCAAAACAGACCTCGAACAGTCCCACAAGCCCGGTCAGTATCACGTTGTCGTAAGGCTCGGTATAGTTGAAAATGTCGCCCAGATTTTCCAGGGCGGAGCAGAAATTGTCATATTTTTTCATAGATCGTGATTCCCTCCCGTTCAATGGAATGTAAAAGCTCCTGCTGCACGCTAAGGTCCAGGTCCACCACGTCGAATTTCAGCAGTGTGGAGGTCTCCTCCTCCACGTCGAGGGCAAAGCCGGGGATAAAACCGCCGGATACGGCCAGGTCAATATCGCTTGTGCGGCAAAAATCCCCGCGGGCTCTGGAGCCGAAGAGAATGACGCGGGAGAGACCGTGGCAGTCGGCGAGAGCGCTTATTTCCTGCAGGACAGCGGGATCTATGCCGCTGCGCTCTGCCAGTATGTGAAAGTCCGGGTGCATAAAAACTCCTTTCTGTGCCGGATGGGGTGTATTTATTATATGACTTTTTGGGGCGGGGTTCAACCGAAAAATGGCAGGAGTCTTACGATACAGAAAGAGAGGGGATCATGAGAGATTCCTGTTGTCATGTCTTATTCTGACCCTGTGAAAAGTAACTTTTTCCTTAGAAAAAAGCAAAAATGCAGTTGACATCGGATGATTTCCATGCTAGATTATACGTAATGAAAAGCTTAAGTGCTTTTGCGGCGACAGAGAGGAGCTACCCGTCCCGGCTTTGCGGGCGATATAAATACAAAGTTAGTCTCTGCCTGTGGAATTATCACAGGACTGCTCCCAATCTTATTGAACCTTAGTAGTTCAATAAGCATGAATTGCAATTCAAAAAAGAAAAGCTAAGCCTGAGCCTGACAGCCCAGGCATTTTTCTTTTGTGGAAACAGGATACTTCCATTTTCTGTGTTGAGGATGGTTTTATGAAAGATACCCGCTTGTTGAAAATATTTAATGATACCAAAGATGTACTGTGCAGGTACGATTATTATATTCATACCGCAAAACGAATACTGCACCTGACAAATACGGAACTGAAAATACCACATTTGATGGGGCTGCAATATGTTGGCAGACCGAATCAGTATGCAGGAGATTTTGGCGTATATGCAGTAAAGAAAGGCAGAATTACACTGAAATCATTAGAAAAGCTTGTCAGGAAGTATTATAGTACGAAAGAAAAACAGGATAGAATGTTAAAGCTGATACATTTGAAACTGGATTATCTCTATCTTCTGCCGGAAATGTTCTGCTCTTATTCAAAGCTGTATCTTTTTGATATGAACCATAATCCGGATTCAGAATTTGACAGCGATTATCTTCTGATTCACAAAATGGAGGATAAGGTACTCCATTTGGGAATAGTCAAAGCGCAGGGGAAAGAAAAGGGGTTGTGCCATTGTAACTCTTTTATCACAACATATGTTGCGGAAAAGGACTATGACATTCTGTATCGTGATCTGGCGCATTCCTGTGAGATTACGAAAATAGTCTGTGAGGATAAGATAACAAAACAGACAGAGGTAATTTATCAGAGTGAGCAGGCAGTTCTCCGAGAAAAATCAGGTATTGAAAAAATGCTGTGTGCAGTCGGGATAGAGCCGGAAGAAAAGCTGGTAAGATATATTATGAAGCTGAATGTAAAATTCGGCGAATATCATACTCTGGATATACTTTCGGACCCGGAACAGCTTATGAAAAAATGTCATGCAAACGGGCGGAGGCTTGGGTTAAGGATTTTATCAGTTTGTGGAGGAATTATACAGATGGCATATAAGCAGAAACCCTGGGATGAGGCGAAAAGGAAGTGCAATTTAGGAGAGGAAGAGATCCGCATGGCAAAAGACACAGTGAAAAGAGAGGCAGCAGCATGAATCTGATTAATATCGAAAAGCTGACAAAATCATATACCGAAAGAAAGCTGTACGATAACGCGTCTTTTTCCCTGCAGGAGGGGAAGAAAACGGGGGTGGTCGGCATCAACGGGACGGGAAAAACCACACTCCTTCGGATGCTTGCGGGTAAGGAGGAGCCGGATGAAGGGAGCATTACGGTGGCAAACCATGCGGTGATCCGCTATCTGCCCCAGCATCCGCAGTTTGATCCGGAGAAATCCGGTCTGGAATGTGTTCTGGAAGGCAATGTGACAGAGGAAAACCGATGGTCGGTTGAGAGCGAAGCAAAGGCTATGATGACGCGCCTTGGAGTGACCGATTTTGAGCAGCCGGCAGGCCAGCTGTCCGGCGGACAGCGGAAACGCCTTGCACTGATCTCTGTGCTTTTGTCACCGGCGGATATTCTTCTTCTGGACGAGCCGACCAACCATCTGGATCACGAGATGGCGGACTGGCTGGAGGATTATCTGAAAAAGTGGAGAGGCGCTCTGATCATGGTAACCCACGACCGTTATTTTTTGGACAGTGTCACAAACCGTATCATAGAAATTGATAAGGGAAAGATTTACCGTTACCAGACGAACTATTCCGGTTTTTTAGAGCTGAAAATGCAGCGGGAGGAGATGGAGCAGGCAGGGGAGCGTAAACGCCGGTCGGTCTTGCGGGTTGAGCTGGAGTGGATGCGGCGGGGCGCAAGAGCCCGCTCCACAAAGCAGAAGGCTCATATCAGGCGCTTTGAAGAGCTGAGAGACCGCAGCGCGCCCAAGCGGGATTCACAGATCGAGCTGAGCTCCATTTCCGCAAGGCTCGGCCGAACGACGGCGGAGCTGGAGCAGATCTGCAAAGGCTATGGAGAAAGGAAATTGATCGACGACTTTTCCTGTATTTTTCTGAAGGGTGACAG
>CATJJD010000106.1 GCA_949740385.1 uncultured Lachnospiraceae bacterium | reverse complement strand
GATTGCGGCCGCCGAGGTCAAGGAGATCGACGAGCTGGTAAGCTACACGTTTAATGACAGAGAAGGAGCAGTTTAAGATGGCTGACGACAAGGAGCTCAGAGAGGCTTCCGGGCAGGATGAGAAGGCTGCAAAACAGCAGCAGAAACAGAAAAAAAAGGAAGAGAAGGCCAAAAAAAAGCAGGAGAGGAAGAACGCGAGAGAGGCTGCGGAGAACGAACAGGAGGAGGAGAAGGCCGGAGGAAAGCTGGTACTCTTTTTTGTAACCGTTCTGATTGTGGCAATCTGGCTTGGCATTATCGCAATACTGATCCGAAGCGACGTTGGAGGCTTCGGTTCCTCGGTGCTTTACCCGCTCTTAAAGGATGTGCCTTACCTGAACCGGATACTGCCGGAGCCGGAGGTGGATTATGGCGAACAGAGCAGCGAGGATAAGCCTTACCGCACGCTGGATGATGCGCTGGCCCGCATACGGGAGCTGGAGCAGGAGCTGGACGATGCGTTAAGCAGGGGCAGCACCGACGCAAGGGCCATGGAAGATCTGCAGAAGCAGATCGACGAGCTGATGGTGTACAAGGATGAGGAGGCGGCCTTCGAGAGAGAAAAAGAAAAATTTTACGAAGAGGTTGTGTTATCCGACGATGCACCCGATATAAATGAATATAGGGCATTTTACGAGAGTATTGACCCGGAAAATGCCGCCGTCCTGTACAAACAGGTGATTGAGCAGATAACCTACGACGAAGACGTCCAGGATTATGTAAAGACTTACTCCCAGATGGCACCGAAGGATGCGGCCGAAATCTTTAACGAGATGACGGGCAACCTGGGGCTGGTGGCGGACATTCTCGAAAATATGGGAACGAAAAACCGCTCGGACATTCTTGCGGAGATGGACGTTGAGATTGCGGCACGGCTTACCGAAATTATGGAGCCGGAAAGCAGGTAGGATCTGAATATATTGAAAACAAAATGAAAGGAGGAGACGGATGACAGGTGCAAATGTAATTAACTGGTCGTCTGTGAAGTCGGCACAGGGCCTGAACGCAAACGGAAAGGCCTCGGGAAAGACGGTCGGCGGCGCAGGAATTACAGATTCGTTCGCATCCATGATGAATGCGAACTATGCCGCGGGCAATGCGGTAAAGCAGCCGGACGGTCATAAGGATAGCTCAGCCGTGTCTGCGAAGCCGGCAGCGGCGGTCAGCGACCGATATGGCGGCCGAAGCAAAATCGCCGCGGAATCCGGACTGAAGGACCGGATTACGGAATCGTCCGAAGAGCTGGCCGGATTCGAGGAGGCGGCGGTAGAGCTGATCGCAGAGAAGCTTGGCGTGGACGCCGAACAGGTACAGCGGATGATGGAGGAGCTGGGGCTTACGGTCTATGATCTTTTAAACCCGCAGAATCTTGCGAATCTTGTGATGCAGCTGACCGGCGCGGGAGACGCGATGGAGCTTGTGTGCAGCCGGAAGTTTATGGAGCTTATGCAGGAAATGCAGACGCTTGGAAAGGATCTGATGGCGGAGCTTGATCTGCCGATGGATCAGATGGATGCGCTGATCGCAGAGATGGATGCGCTGGAGACGCCGGCGGAAGTGCCGCAGGAGCTGCCGGAGGGTCAGACAGACCTGACGCAGAATATGTCCGGCGAAGGAGAGCTGACCGGCGAAGCTGACATCGCAGCCGGGACGGCAGCCGCAGAGGAGGACGGTAATGTGCAGGCCGCTGTACAGACGTCCGAGGCCGAAGAAAACGTATCCGTGAAAGCGGAGGAAACGGCCGACATGCCGGAGGAGGAAGCGCAGGAGGAAGAGATTGATCCTGTGCAGGTGAAGACGGAGGGACAGAGCGAGGGTGAGGAGACCGACTCCGAAAACCCGCAGGCGTCCGCAGACAAAAACAGAACCACGGCGGCAAACACCACACCGCAGCAGACGGCGGCGATTCAGGAGCCGGCGGCAGGTCCACAGAGCGTGTTTAACGAGCTGAATGCGCAGGTGGTATCAGAGATTTCCGCGGCGGACAGCGCTTATATGTCGGCGGAGACGCTGGATATGATCGAGCAGGTGACACAGAACCTGAAGGTTACGGTTTCCGAGGGACTTTCCTCGATGGAGATGACGCTCAATCCGGAGCATCTCGGCAAAGTATTTTTACAGATTTCCGCGAGGGAGGGAGCCGTTCACGCACAGATCGCCGCAGCTAACGAGGCGGTGAAAAACGCACTGGAGGCACAGGTTGCCGAGATTCAGGAGAATCTGAGTCAGGCGGGCGTCAAGGTGGAGGCTATTGAGGTGACTGTCGCTTCCCACGAGTTTGAGCGCAACCTGGAGCAGAACCAGAAGCGCGAGGAGCAGGAAGGGGAGCGTGCCCAGAAAAATATGGGAAGACGCAGAAACTTAAACCTCACATCGCTGGATGAGCTGACCGGCATGATGTCGGAGGAGGAGGCGCTTGTGGCGCAGATGATGCGGGACAACGGCAATTCCGTTGACCTGTCAGCATAAAATAAAAAGTAAGGAGTGGATTTATGGCAGCAGTAGCACAGGTAAAGGACGGCAAGCTGGTATACGACTATACCGACAACTCCAAGGAAAAACTGCCTACCGGTTCCAAGCTCGGATACGATCAGTTCCTGCAGATTCTCTGCGCGGAGATGCAGTATCAGGACCCGCTGGAGCCGACGAGCAATACCGAGTATGTGGCGCAGCTTGCAACATTCTCGCAGCTTGAGGCGATGTTGTCTCTGCAGAACACACAGCAGGGCGCAATGGCCAATGATCTTGTGGGCAAGACCGTTATTATGAAGGTGTCCGACGACGTGACCGGAGAGTCCAAGTATGTGGACGGCAGAGTGGACTACACCATGTATCAGGACGGAAAGATTTATCTGTCCGTAAACGACAAGCTCTACCCGCTGGAGGATCTGGATACGGTGGCGGACGAGGGCTACTACGAGGCGATGGGACTTGCGAAGTCGCTGGCAAACATGCTGGGGCAGCTTCCTGACATATACAACATCACCGCAGACTACGCGGAGATGATCGATCAGATTACGGAGCTCTACGACGGCATGACCGATTATCAGAAGCAGTTTGTGAGCGCGGAGAATGTGACGGCCCTGCAGGAGTACCAGAAGAAGGTCGAGGAAGAGAAGAACAAGGTAAAGGACGTTACGAAAAAAATCGCAGAAGAGCTTAAGAAGAAGTTCGACGCACTTCCGGCAGTGGAGGATGTCACGCTGGACAACGAGGATGCAATCAACGAGATTCTTGAGACCTACGACGGACTGTCGAAGTATCAGAAGGAGATTATCGGAGAGGACATCACGAAGAAGGTAGAGTCATACCGTGAGAAGTTAAAGGAACTCAAGGAAGCATAAGGAGCAGAAGGATGAAACCAATTGCGAATCAGTTTTCATCAATAGAACAGATTACAGACCAGTACCTGCAGAAGCAGAGCGTCAGAGGAACCGCAAAGACGGCGGAGACTTCCTTTGAGGATATACTGCGCAGACAGCAGCGTCTGGCAGGTGACGCGGCATCGGAGCTCAGATTCTCAAAGCACGCGGCGTCCCGTCTGGAGAGCCGCAATATCAGTCTTACCGCAGAGCAGAGCGCAAGGCTGGAGAGCGGAGTGGAGAGGGCTGAGGCAAAAGGGATCAACGAATCTCTCGTGTTGATTGATTCACTGGCGTTCATTGTGAATGTGCCGAACCGGACGGTTGTCACTGCGATGGATCAGAATGATACGAAGAGCAACATATTTACGAACATAGATGGCGCGGTAATTATGTAAGAAGCCGGACCAGGGCATTTGCTGCCGAGGGGGCTTACGGAATCCCGACTGACAGAAGGATTCCTGTTTCTAAAAATTGCCGGTCATCTCATCACTGGCATGCTATGGCATAGCCTGCATATTACTTATTCAGGAGGATTTTGCACTATGATGAGATCACTTTACTCTGCTGTGTCGGGACTTAAGACACATCAGACAAGAATGGATGTTATTGGTAACAACATTTCCAACGTTAACACGGAGGCCTTCAAGGCTTCCCAGGTACGGTTCAACGAGATTATGTACCAGACAACGGCTTCCGCTTCGGGCGGAAACGGCGCTACCGGAATCGGCGGTATCAACGCAAAGCAGATCGGTCTCGGTGTT
>CATJJD010000105.1 GCA_949740385.1 uncultured Lachnospiraceae bacterium | reverse complement strand
TGTGATCAGCTTTTTCATTTTCTTTACGATGCTCTTCAACGGCGGTCTTGTTCCGTCCTACCTGATGTGGACCAGCACGTTCCACATTAAGAATACGATCTGGGCGCTGATCGTTCCGAACTTCCTGTGCGGCGCGATGAATATTATTCTGATCCGCACCTACTTTATGACAAGCATCCCGGAGGCGCTCTACGAGGCGGCAAAGATCGACGGAGCCTCCTATCTGTACATTTTCCGCAGAATTGCGGTGCCGATGGGCGTGCCGATCTTTGTGACGGTGGGACTGTTCTCGGGACTCGGGTATTGGAATTACTGGACCAATGGTTTGTACTATATTAATGACGCGAAGCTCTACAGCATTCAGACGCTGTTAAATAAGATGATTCAGGATATTCAGGCGCTGCAGGCCAACGCCACGGCGGCCTCAAGCGGCGCGGCGATGCAGATTCCGACGGTCAGCGTGCGAATGGCCATCGCCTTTGTGGCGCTGGCTCCGATTCTTATCATCTATCCGTTCCTGCAGAAATATTTTGCGGAAGGTATCGCGATGGGCGCTGTAAAGGGCTGAGGACAGTAAGAGAGGAGAACAGAAGTGGCGGTATTTCAGTGTAATGTAATTTCGTATGTGCTGACGAGAACGGTGGACATCACCGTGATTATTCCCAGCACGACGATCCCGGAGTCGATGGCGGCTCAGATGGGAAATGCCGATGCGCCGGCGCCGAGCCATGTGGTGAAGGAGAAATATCCGGTGCTCTACCTGATGCACGGCATGGGAAACAATCATGCCCAGTGGAGGGGCTACACAAATGTGGAGCTGTTTGCGGAGGAGCGCAACATAGCGGTAGTAATGATTTCCGGTGAGAACAAATTTTACCGGAATGTGCCGGGCGGCGACAAATTCTTTGATTTTGTGTCGAAGGAGGTGCCGGAGTTCGTGACGAATTATTTCCCGATTTCCGGCGCGCCGGAGCACAGCTATATCGCGGGCCTGTCCATGGGCGGCTACGGGGCGCTTCTGCACGGGCTGACCAACCCGGAGCGCTTTGCGGCCATCGGTTCTTTCTCCGGCGCGGTGATGCCGGCGGGGGACCCAAAGGAGATCGAGGGACTTCTGAACGGGCCGCTGGATGTGACATGGCTTGCAAAGAACGCGCTTGACGGAGGAAAGAAGGTTCCGCCGCTGTATATTTCCTGCGGGGAGGAGGATTTTTTGTTCCGGTTAAACACGGAGTTTGCGGATATGTTAAAAGAGCACCACGCGGATGTTACCTTTGTGCCTGTGCCTGGATTTACACATGAGTGGCGTTTCTGGAACCTGCAGGTCGAGGAGTTCTTAAAGTGGATTCCGCGGACGGACGGCTACGCGTCGAAAGGAAAGCGGCAGATCTGACTGACCGGAAAACGGCATAAGACAGGAAGGGGAGTTAAAGCGGGAGAGCATTCGCGGGCCGGGTGCTCTCCCGCGTTTGATTAAAAGCGTAATATTTTACCATGAAAACGGAAATTGACACTGTGCATTATTCCATGGATATGGTATGATAGGAAAAGATACTGATCCGTGGAAAATCATATGGAAAACGGAGGAAAAAAGGATGGAACACAACTTTTGCTACAATTCGGAGAGTGCGGTAGTGACGACCACAAAGGGTAAGGTGCGGGGATATGTCTACGACAATATTTCCATATTCAAGGGCATCCCTTACGCGAGGGCGGAGCGCTTCCACGCGCCGGAGCCGATGGAGCCCTGGGACAATGTGCTGGATGTGACCAGCTACGGGTTTGTCTGCCCGCTTCTGGATTCGGAGTCGAAGCCTAACGGGGAGCTGATGGTGCCGCACCGCTACTGGGTGATGAATGAGAACTGCCAGAACTTAAATGTGTGGACGCCGTCCTGCGGCGGCGGGAAGCGCCCGGTGCTGGTGTGGCTGCACGGCGGCGGGTACGAGGCGGGCTCCGCCATCGAGCAGGTGGCCTATGAGGGCGAGAACATGTGCCGTCTGGGTGATGTGGTGGTGGTGTCTGTCAACCACAGATTAACTATTCTGGGATACTGTGATCTTTCTGCCTTCGGCGAGGAGTATGCCAATTCCGGCAACGCGGGTACCGCGGACATTGTGGCGGCGCTGCAGTGGGTGCACGACAATATCGCAGCCTTCGGCGGAGATCCGGCCAATGTGACGGTGTTCGGACAGTCCGGCGGCGGAGCGAAGGTGACGACGCTTTTACAGACGCCTGCGGCGGACGGCCTGTTTGCGAAGGGCATCAACATGAGCGGCGTGATCGGACCGGTTCTTGCGGACGCGGAGGGCAGCGGCGAGGACCTGGTGCGGGCGCTTATGGCGGAGCTTAAGACGGACGACGTGAAGGAGCTTGAGAAGGTGCCTTACGGGCAGCTGGCGGAGGCGTATAAGAGGGTGAAGCCGCAGCTTATGGCGGAGGGAAAGAATGTGGGCTGCAGGCCGTTCCCGAATGCCTTTTATGTGGGAACGCCGGAGAAGCACGGCTTCCGTAAGGAGAGCGCGAGCATTCCGCTTATGGTGGGAAGCGTGTTCGGGGAGTTTACCTCCTTTGCGCCGACCGACTACCGCAGAGATCAGCTTACCCCGGAGGAGGGCGAGGCGAAGGTTAAGGAGTTTTTCGGAGAGGAGCAGGCGGCGGAGCTCTTACCGCTGTTTCGCGCGGCCTACCCGGAGCGCAATCCGGTGGACCTTCTGGTGCTGGACTTTATTTTCCGCGCGCCGGAGCAGGCGTACATAAAGGACCGCAGCGCCTTAAACGACTGCACCTTTGCGTACCTGTTCAACCAGGATCTGCCGGTGGACGGCGGGCGCACACCGTGGCACTGCGCGGACATTCCTTACGTGTTCCACAACACGGAGCTTGTGCCGGTGACTCAGGAGCCGGGCGTGACAGAGAAGCTGGAGAAGCAGATTTTTGAGAGTGTTCTGGCATTTGCCCGCACGGGAAATCCGAACAACGACGCGATTCCGGACTGGCCGGCGAGCACCGCGGAGGTGGAGAACACGATGGTGTTTGACACGGATACGAGGCTGCGCCCGAACTTTGACAGAGAGCTTATGCCGCTGTTTGCAAAGTACATGGGACCGATCTTTATGAAGAATATGCAGCGCATGATGGGGAACGTACAGCATTAATATTTAGCATTAATTTTTAGTTTAACAGAAAGGGAGGAGCAATATGGAACTGCGTGTTGATCTGAAGGCAAAACCGTTTTATCTGGACGACGGACAGATCGGCTGGGTGAAGGAAACGATTGAGAGCATGACCGTGGACGAGAAGATCGGGCAGCTGTTTTTGTTTATGTCTCCGGGGGGCGAGACCGCGTCGGAGCGCATCGGCATGATGGAAAAAATCGGACTGAAGCCATGCGGGCTGCTGCTGCGGGGGGATTCTTCCAAAAATATCCGGGGAAAGATTGCGGAGTTTCAGAATTTTTACCGGATTCCGCTGTTTATCGCCGGGGATCTGGAGCGCGGGGCCTCGAATATGATTGAGGACGGCACGGCCTGCGGGCACGAGCTGGAGATCAGCGCAACCAACGAGCCGGAGCTTGCGTACCAGGAGGGGCTCTGCTGCGCAAAGGAGTGCGCGGCGGTGGGAACCAACTGGAACTTCGGGCCTGTGATCGACATCGACTACAATCCGTACAATCCGGTGACGAACGTGCGCACTTACGGCTCCGACCCGGATAAGGTTCTCGCCTTTGCCCGCAGGGCGGCGCAGGGAATGCGGGACGGCGGCCTGATTCCGTGTATCAAGCACTGGCCGGGAGACGGCGTGGACGGGCGCGACCAGCATTTCCTCTCTTCGGTCAACAGCCTCTCTGTGGAGGAGTGGGATAAGACCTATGGCATGGTCTATCAGGGCATGATCGACGACGGCATCGAGACGGTGATGACGGCGCACATTATGCAGCCGGCATACACGAGATTCTTTACGCCGGATGTGAAGGACGAGGATATTCTGCCGGCGTCTCTGAGCGCGGAGCTGAATCAGAAGCTTCTGCGTGAAAAGATGGGCTTTAACGGGCTGATTATCACCGACGCAACCAGCATGGTGGGCTTTACCGAGGTTCTTCCGAGACGGCAGGCAGTTCCGCTCTCCATTGCAAACGGCGCGGACATTTTCCTGTTCACCCGCGACATGGAGGAGGACTTCGGGTACATGAAGGCCGGCATCGAGGAGGGGCTTCTTACGATGGAGCGCGTGGACGAGGCGCTTACGAGAATCCTTGGCCTTAAGGCGAAGATGAACCTTCACGCGAAGAAGGCGGACGGCACGCTTGTGCCGCCGGAGAGCGCTCTTTCGATCTTTGAGAGGAAGGAGGGCAAAAGCCTTGCGATGGAGATCGCGGACAGGGGCATCACGCTTGTGAAGGATGTGCAGAACCTTCTGCCGCTGTCGCCGGAGCGGCACAAAAATATCTTTATGGTGCCGATCGGCGATACGCCGAATTACCACAATGCAAGGGGCGGCTTTGCGGACTATTTTAAGAAGAAGATGGAGGAGAAGGGCTTCTCGATTACCTGCTACGACGGCAGTGAGGAGATAAAGCAGGAGATCGGCAGAGGCAAAATCAGCGAGTTTACCGGGAAGTACGACGTGCTTTTGTATTTCTGCAATGTCTCCACCAACGGCTCGGACAGCGCTGCCAGGATTACCTGGCCGGGACTTCGGACGACGATGCCGAACCTGATCCGGGAGCTGCCGACGATGATGGTGTCCATCGACAACCCGTACCATCTGATCGACGCGCCGCGCATCCCGACCTATGTCAATGCATACACCTCGGAGGAGGTTGTCATTGACGCGCTGGTGGATAAGCTGGCGGGGATAAGCACCTTTAAGGGCGTGTCTCCGGTGAACGCCTTTGCGGGAGTCTTTAATGCAGACAAATAAATGACCGGTCGGCTGTGTTCTTTTTTGCAGCTGCAAAAACCGGCAAACAGAGGGAGCTGCCATGGCGGCTCCTTTTGTTATATCAGGATTAAATATATTGGAGAGCTCGTATGAGTCCGGCAGCTGCTTTGTTTTTGGGCTGTATGCCAAGGGATGTGAAGAGCCGGCCGGATGTTCGGGTTCATTCACATATATGCATAACAGTTGAAAAAAGTCAGTCAAAAGACTATAATGATAGCACTTGATACCGTTTCGGAATAAATATGGAAGTGGAGAGGAACAGACGATGAAAAAAACATCCATGCGGGCATTTTTTGGGGCACTGACACTGTTTTTCGGCATCTGCGCCGGGGCGGGCACGGCGCCTGCCGCAGAAAATCCGGCGGGGCAGGAGGGCGTCTCCTGGCTGGCGGCGGCTGTGGAACCGGGGGAGGAGACCGCCGAAAATGAGAGCGACGCATCCCAGGGGACGGAGGATTCAAAGGAGGAGCCGGCCCATTTTGCGGTGCGCGCGGAAGGGGCGGACCCGAATGAAAAGACCGTCGCGCTGACCTGGGATTTTTCTTCGAGCGCGGCTGAGTACGCTGTGCTCTGCAGGGATGAAGAAGACTGGACAGAGGTGAGCCGGACCGCAGAGACGGCGGCTGCCGTTTCCGTAAAGAAGTTCGGCGTGCTTTCTGTATACAAAATATGTGCATATGACAACGAGGGGAACCTGCTGGGGGAGTCGGCCGAATTTTCGCTGCTGATTCCCAAAAAGACCGGCGGTCTGCGCGCCACATCCCAGTCTAAAACAAAGGTGCGGCTGTGCTGGGACAAATCGGACGGCGCTTCGGCTTACGGGGTTTACGTGAAAAAGGGGGAGAAGAAATACAGCCTTGCGGACACGGTGAAAAAGTCTCAAATAAAGCTGACGGTAAAGGAAAACGAGGAGTATCAGTTTCGGGTTGTTCCCATATTCGACAGCGGAATCGGCGTCATTGAGGGCACATATGGGCAGATCGAGTTTGTCAACCGGGAGGTGGTGCTTCTGGATCATCAGAAGTACAGCTACCAGGAGATGAGCGCCGACATTAAGGCGCTGTGCAGAAAGTACAGCGATTACGTCACTTACGAGTCTGTCGGTCAGTCGGAGCAGGGGCGGGAGATCTACGATGTGATACTCGGAAATCCCGAGGCCATAAACACCATTCTCGTAGTCAGCACGCTGCACGGAAGAGAGTACATCGCCACGGCCGTGTGCATGAAGCAGCTGGAATATTATCTGCAGAATTATAACAGGACGGTGGACGGGCAGAAGCTCTCGGATGTGTTTGACCGCTGCAATGTCCACTATATCATGATGGCAAATCCCGACGGAGTTACCATATCCCAGAAGACAGATGCAAAATGGAAGGGCAATGCCAACGGCGTCAATTTAAACCGGAATTTTCCGTATAAGTTCCGCAGGGCGGGAAAGGTGAAGGACAACAGCTACAGCGGGGCGAAGGCGGCAAGCGAGAGCGAGACGAAGGCGGTCATTGCACTGACGAAAAAGCTGGACGAGACCCGGTATCTGGCCGTTGTGAACTATCACGCCATGGGAAATATTGTGTTCGGCGATTACAGCGGCAAAAATACTTCCCTGAAAAACGACATCCGGCAGATGTACCAGATTGCGCGGAAGACAACAGGCTACCGGGATGCCCGAAGCTACGGCGGAAGCTCCAACGGAAACTACAGAGAATATCTGATCTACAACCTTCAGATACCGAGCATTACCCTGGAGATGGGAAGCGCGCCCTGTCCGGTGCCCCAGTATCAGTACGCCTCCGCCTTCAGCAAAAATAAGCTGGTGGTGCTGCGGGAGGCGGTGTGGCTTGCAGAGCAGGAGGAGTAGACGCCCGCTTTGCTGCTCCATTTCTTCCGGAGATTGCCTTGCTGTATAATGGAAGATGTGCTATACTGATGCGGATTGATGACTGGAAGCAGACGGCCGCGGGGACTTATGAGGTCTGCGGATGCGGACGCGCACATAAAGGAGGAAGCGGTCTGCAGGGGCTGCAATTAAGCAGGAGAGGAGAAGTAACACGGAATGAAAGCATACAGGGATATGGACAGAAGCGAGCTTCTGGCATTGAGAGAGGAACTCAGGGAACAGTTTAAAACCCAGGAAGCCAAAGGACTTTCCATGAACATGGCAAGGGGCAAGCCGGGCGCATCCCAGCTTAAGCTGTCGATGCCGATGCTGGACGTAATCAACGGGGAATCCGACATGCATACGCTGCTGGGAAATGACACGAGAAATTACGGAGACTGGGA